>VMDK01000142.1 GCA_008080835.1 Sphingobacteriia bacterium
CTGTAGTTCACGTCGTTCTTCCCAGTGGAGCCACTGGCGGGATAGAATTGATCGTCGTTTCCTACCGCAGTTCCACTGTATTGTCCTCCACTAGGATCTAGTGCAGTTAAAGTCACGGAATCCAGCTCCGGACAGATCGCCGAAGGCGCGGTATAACTCAATGATGTGGTGTCAAACACCTGGACAGTCCCAGCTGCGCTGTTTCTGCACTGATTGGAGTCTGAGAAGATGTACAGTATGCTGTGAGTGCCACTTCCCGCTACGGATGGATAGAATGTTTTTCCCTGAACACCTTTACCTGCAAAGATCCCACCATTAGGTGTTCCGTCCTGCAGGTCGATGCTGTCGCCATTTACGCAAACCGATCCGGAATAGTTCCATGTGACGGTCGTCCCTTTGAATACCTTGGCAGTTTTGGTATTCTCCGACGGGCAGTTCACGCTATTGACGTAGTGATAAGTGATATCGTGTTCCCCTACTCCGGCCACATCGGGGTAAAAGGTGTTACCACTCACACCTGTTCCACTAAAAGTCCCACCTTTTGGAAGGCCGATCAATGTAAGTGGGTCATTATTCAGGCAGGAATTAGGGATCGGATTCAATATAGCTACCGTGCTTGCCCTCAATTCAATGGAATCGAGGATGATGTTGCCGCAACCGTTGGTGTCGGTGTATTGATACGAATAACCATACATACCTGTGATCCCATTCACAAGATCCGGGTGGAAGTAGTTGGATCGCATACCTGAGCCGGTATAGTTCCCTCCCGTTGGACTGACACTCTTCATTTCAAAGGAGTCGACGTTATTACAGGTCCAGGGTACTGATACCAGGCTTAGTGTCGGTAAGCTCCAAACCAATGCATACTGCGTGTCTCGGGCTGTACATAATGCGGTGTCGGTGTAGGAATACACAATTGGATAATTCCCGGCTCCTAATGCTGAAGGGAAGAAGAACGTATCTCGAACAGACGCACCGTAATAGGTTCCACCAGCCGGTGTCCCACCTTTTAACACCAGCGTGTCCGTGTCTTCGCAAACCGGATTGATAGCGCTGAACGAAACTTTTGGGGGCCTTTTCTCAGTAATTGTCAAAACGGCACTCCTAAATGAACAGGACGTACCTTTTCTTTTCACTTCTACTTGATATTTTCCGGAAGCCGAAGCATAGATATTGTTCAATGTATCCCCGCGCAGCTCTTTGCTGTCTCTAAACCATTTGAAACTGAAATCCGTTCCTCCGGACGCCAGTAAGCGCACGCTGTCTCCCGTGCAGAACCACGGTTTACCTGTCTCCGTGTTCAGGATCGAATTGGAATCAGTTGAGAAGAACACCAAGCTGAATTCACTCACATTGTGATCTCTGGTTGAAACGCTATCTGCAGCAAAGTTGACAGTGCTTTTAGCATCTTCCCAGAACATAGAATCTCCGGGATATCGTCTGAACAGATCAAGTCCACATTCTGTATTTGCATTCACGCCGGAATAATTGGAGAAATCCACGCTGAAATCCAGGTCGACGCTGCTGTTTTCTTCAGTGTAGATCCCGAAATAGTGAGAGGTATCGGTACGACCTTGAATATTGGGATTTAGGCTAACATCACTTTGTCCATTCACCACGTACATATGCAGGTAAGCCGGAGTTCCCGTGATGTTATAAGCATGAATGCTATCACCGTATTGTGTCCTCAGTCCTAGCTCTTTCGGAGCATAGCTGTATACCGACTCATCTCCTATCGAAGCTCCTGATCCTCGCCAAGTGGCTCCATTTCTTACACCGTGATTCGATTGAGATGACGTATCACGAATGCTAACACCCTTTCCCTGATCGAGCTTCCAATATCCGCTGAGACGAGAATTATAAGAATGTGCTGAATTGAGTTTCTGGCACAGCCATTTCTTCAATGTGCCTTGATCAATAGCTGTATCCCAAAGCCTCACCTCGTCGATCATGCCATCAAAATTCCGACCTGTTCCAGTTGATAATTGACCGATACGGGCATTCCCACCACTCGAGATGTCTATTTGCCCCGAGTATAAAGTGGAAGCTACAAGTTGGCCATTCACATACACCTTTATACTGTCGCCATCAAAGACACCTGCAACATGATACCATTTGTCTACGTCCAGATAAGCGGTAGAAGAATTAGCTTCTACCCATGAACCGCTTGATCTTGAAGCAACAATGAAAGACACCTTTCCACCATCACCACATCGCAGCACATACCCTTTATTTCCGGCAGCCCAATTGTGTTTGCAGAAAATGGAGTTTTGCCAGACATTGGTGGCGAATGAATGAGGCTTAATCCACGCTTCCACCGTCATGGAATTTCTCGGATTCAAGCTGCTATGATCGCGAATTTCCACGTAGTCATTTACACCATCAAAATCCAATGCGTTCCCGGATCCAACTTGTGCATTCACAGCGTTCAAGCCGAAAAGAATTCCTGTAGCAAGTAGTAGTTGTCTGAGCATATTTGACTTCGCTTTAAGCGTTTAATTTAAGTTTATGGACCGAAGTTAGCTAAAGCCTTTCATCCGCAAAAGAATATATTTGTTCAAACTCATCACGTTTCGAGCAAAGAGCCAAATCAATCATCAGATCAACTGCAAAAAGCAGGTCAGGCGCTGGCACATTACTTCGGAGATATCTATGAGGATATTCGAGGTGACCTTGATCCTGTAGTAGAGTTCAGAACCTTACATGCCGGTGAGGTCCTTTTCAACCGAGGAGACGACGCAAATGATATGTACTTCCTGTTATTGGGGAAACTGCGTGCCATCGGTATCAGTCAATCCGGAAAAACGGTTGTCCGGGGCGATATCCTTCACGGTGAGAGTCTGTGGGTGAAATGGGACTTTTGAACAGCGGTCAGCGAAATGCGACCGTCACAGCCATGCGGCGATCATTGATCGCACACATTAGCAGAGATTCATTCGAAACACTTTACTCCAAGTATCCTAAGGTACTGCTTCGTACATCGCAAACCGTGATCGGTCGCTTACACCTGGCAAATGAGCGTGTTCGAGGTGGATCATTCCATGAGGACAAGGTTATATCTCTGATCGACGCAACGAATGATACTACATGTACAACCTTCACCGATCAGATGCTGGAACACATGTGTAAGGATGGAAGTACCGTCCTGTTGAATGAATCTGATAAAACGGAACTGGGGAGCCTTATTGCGGCTCAGGAACGTGAATATCCCTTCATCGCACTCAGAGGCGATGATCCCGAGTGGATTGCCGAAGGCGTCTCCCTGTCGGACAGTCTGGTATTCATCTGCAGGGAACACGACCTGGATACATTCCATGAGCTAAAAGCAAAACTGGGCATCTCCGAGGCACAGTGGTCGCTGGCGGATCGGCAGTTGATCCTGGTGTACGAAGGGGACGATCATCCTAGTCAGGTTGCACAATGGTTTGCTCACTTTAATCCTGAGCAGATCATCAAAGCGAGGGAATTGAATCGCAAGGATGTGGATCGAGCCAGTCGTATGATCCGCGACCGAGGGATCGGCCTCGTGTTAGGTGGCGGTGTAGCACACGGCTTCGCACATTTGGGCGTGATCAAAGCTCTGTCGGAACGATCCATACCAATTGATTTCGTATGTGGATCCAGTGTTGGAGCTATCATGGGTGCAGGACTTGCGTTGGATTGGCCATTGAAAGAAATCATGTCCAAGGTTCGTGAAGAGATCAGCGAAGACAATCCGCTCAATGATTACACGATCCCGATGATCGCTTTGCTCAAAGGTGAGCGCATGTTGAAAAAGCTCCGGAAACACTTTGACCTCAACATCGAAAATACCTGGGTGAACTTCATGTGCATCGCGTCGGATTACCAAAATGGCGAGATACGCTTACTCGATTCAGGATCTATGTACAAAAGCATTTCCGCCAGCATATCCATTCCCGGTGTCCTCCCTCCTTCCATTCTGGACGATCATTTCGTGCTCGATGGAGGTGTGCTGGACAATGTTCCAGTCGGGAGCTTGCGCAAGAAATTCAAGGGAAGGATCATCACCAGCGACTTAAGTGTTGTAAAGGAGTACAATGTCCAGGACGAGCGATTACCTTCCGGGACGAAAGTCTTCTTTAACCGCTTGAATCCATTTGCCAAGAAACTGCGCACCCCGAGGTTGATGAATGTGATCATGAAGTCAATGACCCTTGGAAGCATCAATAAAAAGGAACAGAACAAGAGCTTGTCGGATCTGTACATCAACTCGCAGGTTCAAAAAGGATTCCTTGCTTGGAAAGAGTTTGACGCGATCGTTGAGGCGGGATACAAAAAAGCGCTTGAAAGTTTGGAAGAGAGCGATTTTAAGATCCAATGAGTTCGCTGAGCTCCAACCAGCGCAATTCCTTTTCGTCCAACTCTTCGTTGACCTTTTGAAGCCTTTCACTCAGTTTTGCAAGTGCTTCGTAGTCGTCATGAGTAGAATGTAATTGTTCTTCCAGAGAGCTTTTCTCTACTGTCAATTGGTCGATCTGTTCTTCCAACCCTTCGAATTCACGCTTCTCCTTGTACGTCGCCTTTCTTTCTCGGTGCTGAACCCGCGTCGATGTGGTATCAGTTACTTCTTCCTCTTTTTCAGGTTTTGGCCCTGTGTTGACAGGCACTTGCTCTTGCCGATACTGTGAATAGCTTCCATTAAAATCCTTGATCCTACCGTCACCTTCGAAAATGAACAAGTGGTCAGACAGCTTGTCGAGAAAATAGCGATCATGAGAGACCATGAGCAGACAGCCTTTGAAAGACATCAGGAATTCTTCGAGCTTATTCAGCGTGATCAGATCCAGGTCATTGGTTGGCTCATCGAGTATGAGGAAGTTCGGGTTGGCAATTAGAACCAATATCAGGTGAAGTCTTCTTTTCTCACCACCGCTCAGGTCTTTGATCAATGTGAACTGCTTGTGATCATTGAATTCGAAATGTCGCAGGAATTGACCGGCGCTGATCTTCTGTCCGGTTGAAACCTCGATCACGTCGGCAACCTCCCTCACCACATCAATGGTTCTCTTGTCCGGGTCAAAATGCAGGGTATCCTGCTGGTAATATCCAAAATTGATAGTCTCCCCTTTCACAACCTTTCCTGCATCCGGTTCCAACTGCTCCATGATGATGTTCAGGAGTGTGGATTTCCCGGAACCATTAGGTCCCACGATACCTATGCGTTCACCTTTTTTGAAGACGTAGTCAAACTTGTCGATAAGCCTGAGGTCGTCATAACCCTTCGATATCTTCTTCAATTCGAGGATCTTACCTCCGATCCGCTCTTCTTTGATCCCGAAATTGAATTGTCCTGAAGTGAAATTCCCTGTTTGCTTTTCTTTTAGGTCGTAAAAGGAGTTGATACGGGATTTACTTTTTCCAGTTCGCGCTTTAGGGCTCCGCCGGATCCATTCTAATTCGGTCTTGAGGAACTTTCGATCCTTGTCCTGCTGTATCTGTTGATTCTCGATGCGCTCATGTTTTTTCTCCAGATAGTACGCGTAGTTGCCCTGATGTTTGTAGATCTTGCCTTCATACAGCTCAATGATATTGTTGCAGACCTCATCGAGGAAATAACGATCGTGGGTCACCATCAGCACAGACAGTTTGGCTGAGGAAAGGTATTCCTCCAACCACTCGATCATGTCGATGTCCAGGTGGTTCGTCGGCTCATCCAATAACAGGATATCGGGTTCTTCCAAAAGGACTATCGCCAACGCCAGGCGCTTTTTCTGGCCACCTGAAAGCGCACCGATCTTCATGTCGAGCTGGGTGATGCGAAATTTTGAAAGCAATTCCTGCAGGCGACGTTCATGATCCCAGGCATTGAGTTTGTCCATGTCATCGGTAGCCCTATTCAGCAGCTCAAGGGATTCCGGACGATTGTCGGTCTGCTGCCGTTCGAGGCTCTCCTGATAAGCAGCAATTGCCTCCATGATCTCCGTATTTGCGTTTTTGATCTGCTCCCGTACAGAGAGATCATCATCAAATTGTGGATTCTGACTCAGGAAGCCGACTTTGGTGCCTTTGCTCCAGCTAACGGATCCTGTATTGGGTTCGAATTCACGTGAGAGGATCTTGAGAAGAGTTGACTTGCCGCTTCCATTGCTGGCTACTATGCCGGTTTTCTCCCCTTTATTGACGCCAATATTGATGTGCTCGAACAGTATCCGATCGCCAAAGTTTACGCTGAGATCCTCTGCGGAGATGAGATTCATGAGGGGCGAATTTATCACAATTCACCTTGCCCATTTGACATAAAAAAAGCGGATACTCGCGCATCCGCTTCATAATTCAGGACAAACCAAATGGTTTATTTGGATTAAGAACGCTCAGAATGGACACAGCGTATACAGATCACGATTTTACTCCTGTCGCCGACAGGATATTATACGAAGATGACCATATGCTGGTGGTCAACAAACAAGCCGGTGAGGTAGTGCACAAGAGTAAAATGGCACACAATGTCTCATCAGTCCTGATTCACGAATTGAGAGCTTTACTAGGTCCGGATGTCTATCCAGTCCATCGCCTTGATCGAAAGACCAGCGGTGCACTCATTTTTGCACGTCATGCTGAAGCTGCCAGAGCCATTCAAGCAGTTTTCATCGAAGGTCAGATCAAAAAGACCTACGGAGCCATAGTTCGTGGATTCGTGCCTGAGTCATTTGCACTTGATTCCCCGATGGAGAATGACAGAGGTAAGATGCAGGATGCGCTCACTATAGGCGAAAGGGTCCGACACTTTGAGATCGATCTGCCTCATAATGGGTTCGACACCTCCAGGTATGCGCTGGTTGATCTTTATCCTAAAACGGGGCGTTACCACCAGTTGCGAAAACACATGGCGCATTTCAGACATCCCATCATCGGCGACAGACCGCATGGTTGTTGTCAACAGAACAGGATATGGAAGAAGGAACTCGGGAATGACCGAATGTTCCTACATGCAAGGCGTATTGAATTCAAGCATCCGATGACATCTGAAGATATGGTCATCGATGCTCCTAATGAAAGGAGCTTTGCGGAAGGATTAGATATTTTGAAAGGCAGGAATCTCCTGTCAGTCTGATTTTCTACCGGGTCCGTCGTTCAGATTTTCTTCGGCCTGCTTGTACTGAGCTCCATCGCTGATCTCACAGCCCATTTGGAGCATGTCGAATAACTCCGTTTTGCGCTCTTTGGTGTATTCTTTCTCTGCACTATAAATGCTCGCATATTCAGATTCCTCAGATTCCATCTCAATGACGATAAGACGTAGGATATCATCGTCGCATTTGAAATAGTAGAACTTGCCATCTGCGCTGAAATTGAGGTACTCGATCTCACTAAGGATCTTGTCAAATACCATGTCACTGAACATGTCGACAAACTCGTTCATTTTAGCCGTGTCTTCTGCTTTGATCTGCTCCCACTCTGAAGCTTCAATCCCATTCACGGCCAGGAAATTGATGAATTCAGGTTCCAGTTCTTTGAGTTCATCGAGGTCCAGTCGACGATATCTGTTCTTTGACATGCGGCAAAGGTATATTCTTTTAGCCCTTTAGCGGAAAAATGTCAGAGTCTTCACAGCGGCGTTCATGCTCCGATTCTTTCTTTTAAATTGCAGACATGATCAACAAAGAATCACTACAATTCCTCAAAGATCTCAAGGCGAATAACAACAAAGAGTGGTTTGATGTCAACAGGGATCGATATGAAACAGAGCTTCAGAAAGTAAGGGACTTTGCAGAGGAGGTCCTTCAAAAGGTGAAGAAGTTCGACGAGATCCAAACTCCTACCGGAAGGAAGAGCCTGATGCGAATCTATCGTGATGTCCGATTCTCCAAAGACAAAAGGCCATACAAGCACAACTGGGGCGGCAGTTTCAAAAGGGCCGGTAAGCACCGTCGAGGAGGTATGTATTTTCACATCGAGCCGGGTGCTTGTTTTGTGGGTGGTGGATTCTGGGCGCCTTCACCTGCCGATCTGAAGCATATCCGGAATCAGATAGCAGCTGATCCTGACCGATTGAGAAAGATCATTTCCAGTAAAGAGTTCAAATCAGTATTTAAAACTCTTGAGGGAGAGCAAGTAAAGACTGCACCAAAAGGATTTGACAAGGAGCATCCTGCGATCGATCTGTTGAGATATAAGCAGTTCTTGATCTCTCAGCGATTTACAGATGCGGAAGCAGTTAAAAAGGACTTCCCTGATCGCGTTGCAGAAACTTTTCGCGCCATGCTGCCTTTCTTCGATTACATGTCGGACATCCTAACACATGATCTGAACGGTACGCCTATTCCGGAGGACAAACTTCCGGGATAAAAAAAAGGTGCTCGCCGAAGCGAACACCTTGAATTAGGCTCAATACCAGACTACATATGGAAGAGGATGGTTAGCCTCCCTGATCCATTGTCCGTATCGATTCCAAAACTTGAAGCCTTTGGTCCGGTCGTTGTATTTGTCGTGGCCTCTGTGCTGTTCCACGACTCATTTTCAGTTTCACCGCCACCTTGCGTGTTGAATCCAACTCCCCAGCCGTATTCAAATGCGATAGATGTCTTCGGGAATACGAAGATCTCAATTCCTGCAAATCCTCGTACAGTCACTCCTATGCCCATACCTGTGCTGGTTGAAGTAGTACGGTTGTTCACGAAGTTGGTTGTACCGCTTGTAAAGTCAGTGACGCTCGTTGCTCCGCCATTTGCCATCTCGTTGCCAAATTCTGCAGTGCGTGAGAAGCTATTCAGATTGACCAATGCCTCACCGCCATACAGTCCTTGAACGCGAGTATTCCCTCTTCTCTTCTCCAATCCTCCACCCAATGAGATGCTGGTGTATGAGGTTGTGATCTTATCTTCTACGTACTCGTCAGTATTAGCGTCGTCCATTACCTGGAATGTCCTGCTGGTATTGCCGAAACCCAGACGAACTCGGCCACGGTAAGCCGTTTGAGCGTCTTTGAACATCTTTCCAACGATGGACAAATTCGATCCACTTACGAAATCCGCATCAGGGGCAGTATTGCCGCTTTGATTGAGAAAATTCCCTACATAATTGAGAAATGGATTCGCATCAAACCCGAGTGCATAGTCGCCTTCTTCAGGAAGAATGGTCTCCCCTTTCTTAGAAGTCAGATCCTGTGCCTCAGCTTGGTAAACGAATAGAAAGCCGGTGCACATAAAAGCAATAATTAATTTTTTCATGACTTTTTTTTTAGCAAGTTAGCCATGGATAGCGATTGAAATCAGGCTTTTGTGCGAGATAGATGTGCACAAGTTGTCCACCCTTATCTCGTTCAGGAAGAAATTGTCAATTCAAAAAGTCTGATCAGCGACCGCTGTTTTTGATCCAAATACTATGTGTGTTTTTGATCTGTTTGATCTTTCGATAGTCTTGTTCGATCAGATTCAGGAACTGATCATCCTTGTCGCTCCCATGAGTGAATACCACAATATTCGAGCGGTCTAAAGCTTGTTTCCAGACACTTTCACACGTATGATCGAATACTTGGCAATGATCTTCATCAAATGCTAAACTTCCGTGCACAAATGCGATCGGACAATTCTTGCCCTGAAGAGTATAGTACACCGCAGGCCCATTGGCAGACCACAGTACATCGGTCATTTGCATTTTTGGAAGAGAAAAGTTCACGGAAACTATGGAATCATTGATCTCGAAGGACTTCTTGAAATGAAAGAATGCGGAAACCAAAATAGCCAGAGCAACAGGCACATAAGCATAATGTCTGTATTTGTCCAAGGCGGACGAATAAACAATATAGGATCCCAGAAGCGTCATCGGCAAGGACAGATGTAACCAGTAATGCTGATGCAAGCGAGCTGACATGAGAATGAACACCCAAATAGCTATGATCCAAACTAAGAATACCGATCCTAGAGCTCTGTCTTTACGAATAAGGCTTACGAGCCCTAAATAAGCCGGAATGACCAGCCAAATGAACCGATAGTGATAGAGCGCCAGCGAATCGATCAAGACCCGGTTCGAAGACTTGGATATATACTTACCCGGTAATTCAAAGACCACCTCTTTCAATAATTCCAGATGACCGTTGAAATAGAACATCAACGCTATGAGTGCCGGCAACAGTAAAAAGAGCAGTCCCGATTGAACCATCAATAGCACTTTTGATCGTATAGACTTTGGTCCCGAAACAATCCAAAGGAACGCCATCGCCACCAACATGTCGATAGCAACTGAGTAGTGAATACAAAACGCGAATCCCATGAACATGGCTCCAATGATCCGCTTCGGGTTGTACGCAGAGAGCATCAGCGCTCCTCCAATAGCGGCGCATGAGACATAGAATACTTCTGTATTCATCGCTGTGCCGAAGAAATAATTGAAGCTCAACAGGAACAAGACTCCGGCAGCAAGTCGTTTTACGCCAAATATCCGGTTTGCGATGATGCCTACATTCCAGGAAGCTACTCCCAACAACAGTGCTGACCAGATCTTAGCTACCCAGAATTGATGTAATGATATCTTCATCAGGAAAGCAAAGACCAGAAAAATACCCGGAGGTTTAATATCTATCAGATCAATGTAAAGCCGTTCACCGCTCATCCACTCCGACGCGATCTGCCAATAGGTCCATTCGTCGTAGTCGGCCATGATATTGATGAAAGATCCCATCCTCAACAGGATAGATAATGCGATCAATAAGTAAATGCTGTCACTGCTGATGATCTTCTTCCACTGTTCCATAGATCCTATTGCTTCACTTTTACAGAAAGTTCGATCTCCATACTTGCCACTTCTTCTTCCTCGCAAACCGCCTTTACATGTATCATGCGATTGACGCGTTCTGCCGAGGATTGAGATTCTTGTACTATTTCAGCGATCTCCTTTCCGGAGTCGCAAATAAAGTATACATCTCCCATAGCTCGCTTGTGATAATCCGCTTTAAAGGATTTGAATGCTATACTGGCCTTTACTTTTCTCTCACGAACCAGTAGAAATGCAAAGATGCCCGCGCTGATATCAGCTCCGACCGTAAATACGGCTATGTACATGCTACCCAAATGATTCCTGGTCCTTCTGCGAAGCCTGATCCTGATCTTGCATGAATTCTCGTCAAGGTGGAGCACTTTGGGACGACAAAAGAAGATCATTGGGATCCGGCTGACCCCTAGCATGAACAACATTCGCTGGGCCTGCTTTACGCTAAACTTCATTGACCAGTTCTTTAACGATCTGAGAAATAGGCCGGATCGAGTCGACATGCGATATGGATGGCCCCGCACACCACACGGTCTTGTATGTCGCCCTGAACGCTGCATTGCGAAGCTTGTCCATGCCCCGAACAAATGTGAGCGCCTTGAACCACTTCTTTAAGCGTTTATTCTTGTTAAGCACCTTCTCCAGACGATTCTGCTCCGTCCCTATCTTTTGCATGTACGGCGTATTGATAACGGTACAAGGTGTGCCGGATAACTTGGTGGTCATAACGACATGTTCCGCCGTATGATCGACGATAGCTGCTTTGTAATCTTCGCTCACCGGAGCTTCTTCCGAGGCAATGAATATGCTCCCAACGGATACGCCATCAGCGCCCAACTCCATGATCTCCATGAGCGTTGTATGATCTCCAACACCTCCCGCTGAAATGACAGGGATATCGATATTTTTCTTGAGTAATGGGATCAACAAGTCCGGAGACAAATTCCCGGCATGCCCTCCTGCCCTGTCGTTCACTGCAATCAAGGCATCAGCACCCTGTGCTTCAACCTTTTGTGCATACTTCAGATCGGTTACATCGCAAAACACCTTGATCCCATGAGCATGTGCCTGCTCGATCACCATTTGAGGATTCCCAAGCGAGGTGACGAAATAGTCCACTCCAATTCTGCAGCAGACCTCGAGTTGTTCTTTGAGTTTGAAATTGCTCTTATTGACGATCAGATTAATGCCGAATGGTCGACTATCACTTTCTTTCAGAGTAAAGAGTGCTTGTTCCAGTTCTTCGATAGTCCGGTAATTCAAGGCCGGGATTGCTCCCGTTATTTCGGCTTTAGATGCCGCCTGAACCATTTTGACATCTGAAACCAGGAACATCGGTGCCATGATGATCGGGTATTTTATACCGAGCATTTTACAGAGGGTCGAATTCTTCAGTTTTTCTGGGCGATTCACTACAGCCAATATATGGAAACCCACCTGCACATTTCGTAAATTTGCCACTCAAAATCGGAAGAATGAGCGATACAAAAACACATAGAGTTATAAAAGCCCCTACAGGGACTGAATTGCATTGCAAAGGTTGGGTTCAGGAAGCTGCATTTCGCATGATCCAGAACAATCTTGATCCGGATGTTGCCGAGCGTCCGGAAGACCTTATCGTATACGGTGGACGAGGTAAAGCGGCTCGGGATTGGAAGAGTTTCGATCTTATCCTGAAGGCTCTGAAAGACCTCAACGAAGATGAGACACTGATGGTGCAATCGGGAAAACCGGTTGGTATTCTGCGTTCCCACAAGGATGCTCCAAGGGTTTTGATCGCGAATTCAAACCTGGTCGGGAACTGGGCCAATTGGGATCACTTCAACGAACTTGAACGCAAGGGTTTGATCATGTACGGGCAAATGACTGCCGGAAGTTGGATCTACATCGGTTCCCAGGGTATTGTTCAAGGGACATACGAAACGTATTTGTCGCTGGCCAATAAGCACTATGACGGAAGCTTGAAAGGGAAACTCAACGTGACCGCCGGTCTTGGTGGTATGGGTGGAGCTCAGCCATTGGCTATAACTATGAATGAAGGTGTTTGTTTGGCTGCCGAAATGGAAGAATGGCGAGTAAAGAAACGTCTCGATACGCGTTACCTGGATAAGATGACCAGCGATATTGACGAGAGCATCGATTGGGCTGTAGAAGCGGCCAAGAACGGTGAAGCGATCAGTATTGGGGTGATTTGTAACGTGGTTGACCTGCTTCAACGACTCATCGAACGAGGAATAACTCCTGATACGTTGACAGACCAAACTTCAGCACACGATGAACTGGTAGGCTATTTCCCGGAGAATATGAGTGTGGAAGAAGCCAATGTGCTTCGCGATAAGGACCCTGAACAATATCGCTCACTGGCACTTGATACTATGTGCCATCATGTAGAGTTGATGCTGGAATTGCAAAATCGCGGAGCTATAACCTTTGATTATGGGAACAACCTTCGCGGTCAGGCTTTTGCCAAAGGCGTGAAGAATGCATTTGACTTCCCGGGCTTCGTGCCCGCATATATCCGTCCACTGTTCTGCGAAGGAAGCGGACCGTTCCGTTTCGTTGCCCTTAGCGGGAATGAGGAGGACATATTCAAATGCGATGCGAAACTCAAAGAACTCTTCCCGGACAACGCAGGTCTTCTGCGCTGGTTGGATATGGCAAGAGAAAGGATCGCTTTTCAGGGACTTCCTTCCCGCATTTGCTGGTTGAAAATGGGCGAACGCGAAAAGGCTGCCCTAGCCTTCAATGAAATGGTGAGAAATGGTGAACTGAGTGCACCGATCGTGATCGGTCGCGATCATTTGGATACAGGATCCGTGGCTTCCCCGAATCGTGAAACAGAAGGTATGAAGGACGGCACTGACGCGGTTGCTGATTGGCCTATCCTAAATGCGTTGATCAACACTGCCGGGGGCGCATCCTGGGTGTCATTCCATCACGGTGGAGGTGTTGGTATGGGTTATTCACTTCACGCAGGAATGGTGATCCTGTCCGACGGAACAGAAGATGCAGAGCGCAGATTGAGCCGAGTGCTGCATAACGATCCTGCCATGGGCGTGATCCGCCACGCTGATGCCGGATATGATATCGCTGAGGATACATCTCGCAAATTCGGTCTGGATATCGAAGAACGACTTAGCTGATCCGTTCGGCGCGAAGCATTCTGTTTTTACCCTGCATATCCTGTTTTAGAGTTACTTCCCAGTGATCTGGATTGAAAAGGTCAACTGTTGCAAGAGCAAGCTCCTCGTGTAATTCGAAATACACATATCCTCCCAATGGCAAGATGCCCGAAGCGATTTCCATGATCCTTCGGTAGAATATCAAAGGATCATCGTCGGGAACGAAAAGAGCCAGATCCGGTTCGTATTTCGTCACATGAACATCCATGGCTCCTTTTTCTGCGACCGGGATATAAGGCGGGTTTGATACGATCACCGAGAGATTCTCTAGTGCAGGAGGATTGTCGCTCAATACATCGTGCAGTTTTAATGCAACTCGACCGGACACCTCATTTGATACTACATTAGAGTCGGCAACAGAAAGAGCTTCTTTAGATGTGTCTGAAGCTATGATGGTCGCATCAGGGAACGCTTTAGCCAGTGATATGGCAATGCATCCACTGCCTGTGCCTATGTCCCAAATGGACTGAAGTTGCATCTTGGTCTGATCACTCCTGATCCAATGCACCAGCTCTTCCGTTTCCGATCTGGGGATCAGGATATGTTCATTGACCTTGAATCGCAGTCCGTTAAAGACACAAGAACCCAGAATTTGCTGCACAGGCCTCCCTCGTTGGAGTTGTTTTAAGACTCCGGTCATTTCCGCAAATTCCTTATCAGTGAGTTCACGCGCACCTGAATGAAACAACAGCTTATCGATGCCCATCAGATCTTCCAGGACCAGAAAGAAGATATTGTCGATCTCCCGCTCGTCGTACAACTTATCCAGAGCTCGTTTGAACTCCGTTCTGAGGCTGGTCAAATTCGAATACATTTGTAGCCAAAAGTACCCCAATTGAGCCACACTGAGGACGAAAAATTCATGCTTCGTTGCATCGATCTCGCCAAGCGGGGAGCCATGTATACGTCTCCCAATCCGCAAGTAGGCTCGGTCATAGTTTACCGGGGAAAGATCATTGGCGAAGGATTTCATTCAAAGGTTGGAGGCCCGCATGCCGAAGTAGAGGCAATACGGAGTGTTGCCGATCCTGATCTCTTGAAAGAAAGCACTCTGTACGTAAATCTCGAGCCATGTTCGCATCATGGGCGCACCCCTCCATGTGCTGACCTCATCGTTGAAAACAAGATACCGCGTGTGGTAGTTGCCAATGAAGATCCCAATCCTTCAGTTTCAGGAAAAGGTTTAGAACACCTCCGAGCCAGCAGCGTTGATGTGATGACCGGGGTTTGTGCTCAGGAAGCTGAAGCCATCAATCGGCCGTTCTTTCATCAGCAATTGGTAGGTAGACCTTATTATAAAGCCAAGTGGGCTCGCACAAGTGACGGATTTATGGGCAGACAGGAAGGATCAGAGAAATCCAGTCATATTTCTTCTGACTTGGCCAACAGATGGGTGCATCAGCTGCGGGCGGAATCCGATGCGATCCTTGTGGGTTCCGGAACGGCAAATGCCGATGACCCGTTGCTTACAACGCGTTTGGTCGATGGCCCTGATCCTGTACGTGTTGTTCTTGATCCCAATGGTGAATTGAGGAGTGATCTACGAATGTTCAAAGATGGCGGTGCCAATATTGTCGTGAGTAATGTAGATAAAGAGGAAGGGAATACACTTTTTGTAGACGCAAATGAGAATATCTACGACGTGCTGGACCGTGTACTTATGGAGCGTGATCTTGTCAAAATACTGGTCGAAGGAGGAGCTCATACTCTTCGTGAATTGGAACGTGCCGGGAGAATGGATGAAGCGTTGGAGATCATTGCTCCAATGACTTGGGGAAACGGCCTCAAGGCTCCTAAAGTAGCTGGCAAACCGACCCGCAATTATGAATTCGGACCAGACCGAGCGAATCAATACCTAAAGCCGGTACTCGAATGATCTATTTGCTGCTCAGCATAGCGATGTCGAGCCTCATTCAGGTGATCTTCAAGTACTACTCCAAGTACAGGATCGACAATTATCAGGCGATCCCATTCAACTATCTCGTATGTGTGATCATGGGAATGATCCTGGCTCCTGACACTGTCAGCGGCATCAGTGAAGGCGTATCACAGGGTGCAACATGGGTCACACACTCCTTACTACTAGGCATTCTCTTCATTCTCATTTTCATTGGAATGGCAAGATGTGCTCAGGAGATCAGTATCAGTGTAAGCACTGTTGCTGCCAAGATGGGAGTCGCATTACCTGTGCTCTATGGGTTCTTCTTCCTGAAAGAGGCATCAAATGCCGGTCTCGTCACGGGAATTGTCTTGAGCTTTGCCAGCATTTTTCTAGTTGCACGATTGCACCCTGAGCATCATTTGAAAGGAACACTTGCCGCTTTCCTGCCGGTAGTAGTCTTTGCAGGCTCAGGGGTAATTGACCTCAATTTAAAGATTATGCAGATCCGGTATCTGGCTGATATTGAGACGCATTGGATTGTCACAACCATCTTCGGTGGAGCATTTATCTCGGGAACCATGCTCATATTTTGGCGCATGCACAGGCATAAACAGCGACTGGAACGGGAGAATGTACTTGCAGGCATCCTTTTGGGCATACCCAATTATTTCAGCATCTACTTTTTAGTGATGGCATTGAACCAGCCGGGATATGACACGGTGTTCGTAATGCCATTGAACAATATTGGCATAGTGTTGCTATCTGTGCTGCTATCTATCTGGCTATTCTCGGAAAAACTCACACCGAGACTGAAATTAGGCATTCTCACGTCATTGGTATCCATCATTCTCATTGGGATCTGGGGGAATTAGAAGTATGTCGGACCAAACAAATACCCGATTTCGCACCATTTCAGACCCAACTGAATCATTTCACAAGGAGCGTGGTAGTAAGTTCTATGGTTTCGCATACCCTGTGAATTCGCAGGATGAGGTTGACTCGCACTTGAATGAACTGAAGGAGGAATATTCTGATGCCACACATCATTGTTACGCGTTTCGATTAGGTGCCGACGGCAGCGATTTTCGATACAGCGATGATGGTGAACCGTCAAATTCAGCGGGAAGCCCTATCTACCGGCAGCTTCTCTCCCATGATCTAACCAATACCTTGGTTGTGGTAGTGAGGTATTATGGTGGAAAGAAATTAGGAGTACCAGGATTGATCGACACGTATGGCACCGCTGCGCATGAGTCCTTGAACACAGCTCAAGTTGTTGAACGGTCGCTTACACGACGTTTTAGCATCAGAACTCCGTTAAATAAGGAGTATCTGATCTACAAATTGGCGGCACAGCATAAGCTGGGGCAACCTGAGCTGGATGCGAAGAGCCCGAATCTGTTCCATTTTGAGGCAGATGTGGACCGTTGGCAAGAAATAACAGACCTCTTGCAGAACCTCAAGAACTTTGAGCTCATTATCAGTTAACTTTGTAGTTGACATGAAATCGTTCCGTATCATAGTGATCATCAGCGCTTTCTGTGCATTTGGTTCGTCTTATGCGCAGGTGCCGGATGTAGTGCAACCCAAAGAGGAGGTGCTATCGGAAGCAATATCAAGTCGTTCTGTGAACTTGTCAGGATATTATGCTCGGGACGAGTCGGAGATACTACCTATCCTGCGATCACAACTACCTCGCTGGGAGCGCACTGATCTGAAATTCATAGCCAAAAGGACTTCCATTCTCGGTACCCATTACACATTTGGGCAAGTGCTGGATGGCGTTCTGATTGAAAATGCCCTTGTGCGAGCTCATACAGATCTCCAAGGAAAGGTCATCCTCGTGCAAAGCACCCTCTTCCCTGAACAAACCATCTATCCCGATTTCCATGGACAGCAGATTTTAGAACCTCGATGGATCTTGACAGATCAGGGCTATCGAAAGTGTGAACGCGTCATTAGCCGGGATGAGTCGCATAGCTATGAGTATTACTGCGGTTCGCAGATGATGCACCGCGTAGGTGCAACGCTATTCTTCATGGAACCGGATACCATCGTTCATGCACGGGTTTTCAATATAAACCCGCTCAACTCCGCAAATAAGACCTACGGAGCGCCGTATTCTGACCAAGGAGACAATGATGTCGCAGAACTAAATGCTGAACGAATTTGGGTTGAAGTACCGGCCAGACTGGACAATGGGCTCTTCCGACTCGAAACATCGAGATACTTCTTCGAGGATATCAGTGCACCAAATCTTCCTGCAATAGAGCAGAGCTCAGATACCTTTGACTTCACCCGTGCCGAGGACAATTTCGAGGATGTCAATGCATTTTACCATATCACGGCATTCAGTAATTATGTGGAATCACTGGGTATGAGTTCGCAATTACCGGATACCTTGCTCATTGACGCACATGCGTTTGGTGGAGCGGATCGCTCCGGGTTTACCTACAATGTGGATCCCTGGACATTGGAATTTGGTGAAGGAGGAGTCGACGATGCGGAGGACGGTGAAGTTGTGGTGCACGAATTTGGACACGCCGTCTCGTTCTCGTCTTCGCCTAACACAGTCAGTGGGAATGAACGGAGATCAATGGAGGAAGGGAATGCCGACTATATCTGCAAAACCTACAGTTACTCGAAGGGCAACGGTTCAGTACATAAAGACAATATCTTCAGTTGGGATGGCCATAACGAGTTTTGGGATGGCATTGAGACAAACGTGAATTTGCAATATCCGATCCACATCTCCGGAAACACGAATACCGACCGCGCTATTTGGTCCACTCCTCTCCTATGCATCCGTGATAAGATCGGCTATGAGACCGCTGATCCACTCATATTTGCTCATCTAAACTTTCAAACGACTAACTCCACCATGCCTCAGATGGCACAGGTGCTCTTGATGACGGATACCCTCCTGCACAATGGCGCTCACAGCAGTGAGATCATATCATGTTTTGCTGAAAATGGCATTTTGGAATCCGAGGAGCCGGAACCACCCAAGGAGGTAAAGTATCTCGTGCTCTACAATACCCGAAATTTCTCTGTAGGAAAGGGTGATATACGTGTGTTTGTGCCTGGTGACGGAATCAAACGCGTTGTGATCTTTGATGCTCTCGGACGAGTGCTCCGTGATGATGAAGGGGTCTTCTATAACCTTTTGTTGGAGAGCCAAGACTTTAGCAAGGGCAGCTATTTCATTCATATTGAAGCGAAAGATTACTCCGAGACTCGTCGGTTTATCAAGTTAGATTGATGGTACTGGTATACACGGAGTTCGAATCAGAGCGACTCAGATACATCCTCGATCTGATGTTGAAAGAGTTGCTCGGAGTTCAGTACAGTATCGTTCACGAACTCTCGACCGAACAAGAACAAGTTGCTGTAATTGATTATCGACCGTTACCTGAATTTGGATTGAGGATCAATGCAGGTTCGCTGCTCAAGGAGTCTGAAACCCGCCCAGTAGAAGTTGCCGGTAGAGAAAATGGAGATCAATTTGAGATACTTCTTGATGGGTCTGAACAATTCGACCCCTTGGCTGCTGCATTCTATCTCACAAGTCGTTACGAAGAGTTCATGCCATATGAACCGGATGCTCATGAGCGCTTCAGAGCTGATGCCAGTTGTTTGAAGCGTTTAGGCGTGCTTGAAAGACCGTTGGTCAACGAGTGGGCAGTTCAGATCCGTGATCGACTCTTGAAATTGAACCCGGAGCTTAAATTCAACCCTCGCAAGTTTGAGTATCTGAGCACCATCGACATCGATCAGGCATGGAAGTACAAGCACAAAGGATTTTCCAGAACTCTTGGAGGTTTTTTAGGCGATCTTGCTTCTCTGAGGACTGCGAAGCTGTACGAGCGATGTGCTGTACTACTGGGGTTCATGCAGGATCCTTTTGACAATTACGAACTGCAACATGCCTGGCATGAGGAGTTCGATAGCAAAGTGCAGTACTTTCTTCAAGTTGGAAGAAGGGGGAAATTCGACAAGAACCAGAATGCGGACAACAAGGCTTTTCAAAGGTTGATCCGTGATCTGGACGATGTAGCACATGTTGGCATACACCCATCCTATCAAAGCAACTATCACAAGTCACTCTTAAAAGCTGAACGGGGTTCTCTGGAGAATATATTAGGACGGAAAGTGACCAGAAGTCGGCAGCATTTCCTGATGCACAAGATGCCAGATACTTATCTGAACTTGCTGGAAATAGGTGTAACCAGGGATTATACCATGGGCTATTCGACCGATCTGGGTTTTCGCGGTGGCATAGCTGCACCATTTCACTTTTACGATCTTAGTCGTGAGGAGTATACAGATCTATTGCTGATCCCATTCTGCTTCATGGACATCACCCCACTTCATTATATGGGTAAAACGGTTGATGAAGCTCAGGAAATTGCTTCGGAGCTGATCGACAAAGTGAAAGCGGTTGGAGGACTGTTCTGCACCTTATGGCACAATGAAAGTCTCAGCGATTCTGAGCGCTGGAATGGATGGCGACCATTATATCGCCACATTTTGAAAGAAGTCTCAGCTTAGCTGAAAGAAAGGGATTTAGCGTTTAAACGATTCGCTCACCACGAGATCTTTCGTCCCGTGAGTCCAATTGTAAAAACCATTTCCGCTCTTCACTCCTCGGTTTCCGCTGTTGACCATATTCACCAACAGAGGACATGGAGCATACTTTGGATTGCCAAACCCATCGTGCAATACGTTGAGGATCGCCAAACAAACATCCAATCCAATGAAATCGGCAAGTTGTAATGGACCCATCGGATGAGCCATACCAAGTTTCATTACCGTGTCGATCTCTTCTACACCACCAACTCCTTCGTGCAATGTCCAGATCGCTTCGTTGATCATAGGCATGAGGATGCGGTTGGCAATAAAGCCGGGATAGTCGTTCGCCATTGCCGGCGTCTTTCCTATTTCGATCGACAGATCATAGATCGTTTTGGTTACTTGTTCAGATGTACTGTATCCGTTGATGATCTCTACTAGTTTCATGACTGGCACAGGGTTCATGAAGTGCATACCTATCACCTTTTCAGGTCTGCTTGTAAATGCGGCCAGTTCTGTTATGGAGATACTGGAAGTGTTTGTAGCCAGGATGCAATTGGCCGGTGCATTAGCATCCATGTCGCGGAAGATATTCATCTTCAGCTCTTTATTTTCAGTTGCAGCTTCAATAACGAGGTCACTGGAAGAAACTCCTGACTTCAGATCCGTTGTTGTTGTGATATTGGCTACAGTAGATTCTTTGCCTGCTTCATCGATCCGCCCTTTATTGACCTGTCGGTCGAGGTTCTTGTTGATCACCGCAAGTGCTTTTTCCAAAGCTTGTTCGTTGATGTCGATAAGGTTCACATTGAACCCGTTTTGAGCGAATACATGGGCAATTCCATTACCCATAGTGCCTGAGCCGATTACTGCAATGTTCTTCATGAATTCCGCAATTATTTAGGGGCTGCAAATGTAAAAGATAAGCCTCAAAAATGAACGCTTAGAAATGGAGACTCAAGCGAAGCTGACTGTTCCAACTTCCACGAGCAAAGGAATAACCAATGTCAGGGTCCACACTTAAGCTAAGATCTTCATTGATCTCAAACTCTCGTAAATGTGCATCCACATTGGCATCAATGACCTGCAAGGCATATAAGCCTACAAAGCCCAGAATGAGCATATCACGGTTACGCCTGTAAAAATTGCGCTCCTGGATCACCTTGGCATCGCTAAGTGACGGGTAACGCGTGTCTACTGTACTTGCCAACGTATCCAGCCGATAATCCACCGCCCGCTGATAGGAACTCAATGAATCCAGGTTTCGTTTGAGAAATACACCCATGGTGAAGCCACCTCCATAGATCAACCCTATTTTCCAGTATTTCCGGTTGTAGAATTGTCCGAGTCCAGGAAGTATGGCAGAATAGATCGTGGCCTGTTTTGGACTGTGGGCGGAAGAATCCGTCCCTTTGGGTGCTAAAAAGGCATCCGATTGAGGTGCATAGCGATGATGATAGGCCATTTCCCAACTGAAGAGGGATTGAGCCTGAGCAATGCCGTTCAGGCAAATGAATAACAAGATCGACAGGATCGGACGCATGTTGCAAAGGTAGCGAAAGGCTCAGCTTACCAACTCTAAAATAAGCCGCTTATTGCGGTGAAGGCATCATCACTTATCGATGGCATCCAGGATGCGTTCGAGTTCATCGGTAGATCTGAAGTGGATGACGATCCTTCCACTGCTCTCATCTTTCTTCTTGAATTCTACTTTGGAGCCAAGAATGCTCGTGATGTCTCCAATGCGGTCGTCGTACTCATCCAGGGGATTTTCCTCATCAGAGACGGGCTCTGCGGGTGAGTCAACTTCTTCTTTATTCATAGCTTCTCGAACAAGAGCTTCTACTTGACGTACCGACAGTTGTTCTTTGACGGTGTGATCAAAGATCCTGGCTTGGGTCTTAGGGTCATCAATGCTGATCAAGGCACGAGCGTGACCCATACCGATCAAGGCATCACGGATAGCCAATTGAATTTCATCCGGAAGTTTG
>VMDK01000075.1 GCA_008080835.1 Sphingobacteriia bacterium
AAGGCGTTCTATACAGATATCATCAAAAAGACTGTGGCAACGGGATCTGTGGTTCCTCGCAACGAGATCGAGATCAAACCACAACTCAGCGGGATCTTGGACAAGATCTATGTAGAACCCGGAGACAAGGTAAAAAAGGGTGACCTGATCGCGAAGATCAAGGTGATCCCGAATATGGCGACGTTGCAATCGGCAGAGAACAGAGTTCAGCGTGCCCGCCTGAATGTGAAGAATGCTCAGCAGGACTTCGATCGCAATAAGCCCCTACTCGATGACGGTGTGATTTCAGAACAAGAATTCCAACAGATCCAATTCAATCTCGAAAACGCACAGGAGGAAGAGCGATCCGCTCAGGAGAACTTACGTATTGTAAGAGATGGCGTGTCATCGAAGGAAGGTAGTTCAAATACCTTGATCCGCTCGACAATTACCGGGATGGTATTGGATGTCCCCGTTGAAGAAGGATTTTCAGTGATTGAAGCAAACACATTCAACGCCGGAACCACGATCGCGTCCGTTGCGGATATGAATGAGATGGTCTTTGAAGGCAACGTAGACGAATCCGAGGTCGGAAAGCTTGA
This sequence comes from Sphingobacteriia bacterium, assembly GCA_008080835.1. Classification (GTDB taxonomy): domain Bacteria; phylum Bacteroidota; class Bacteroidia; order NS11-12g; family UBA9320; genus VMDK01. The sequence continues at coordinate 582 of VMDK01000075.1, forward strand.
CTTGAACATGGAACTCGTACTGACTTTAGGTGCAGTGGAAGACCGAGAGCTTCAAGCCAGACTAGAGCATATTGCTCCTAAGGGTAAAGAAGTGCAGGGAGCGATCCAATTTGAGATCCGGGCTGCTATCCTGAACCCGGAAGACGTCTTCATCCGAGCAGGTTACAGTGCAAATGCGGACATCGTTCTCGAAAAACGCGAGGAGATCCTTGCTGTACCCGAATCACTGGTCAAATACGAGCGTGGGAAGGCATACATTGAAGTACAAGGTGATCCACAGAAATTTGAGAAAAAATTCGTCAACCTGGGACTATCGGATGGTATCAATGTGGAGGTATTGAAAGGTGTTGACACTACCATGTCCATCAAGTCGAAAGTAAAACTTGACAAAGCTCCTGAAGCTAAGAAAGGTGGTCGATGGGCCAGCTAATGAGGCTGTTGGCTATTGGCCACGAGCTTTTAGCCTTTGGCCATTGCGTTTGGAAAGCTTAGAGCTAAAAGCCAAGTGCTAAAAGCAAAAAAGAGTCGCAAAACGACTCTTTTTTTGTGCCCAGAACAGGATTTGAACCTGCACGACCAAAGGTCACTACCCCCTCAAGATAGCGTGTCTACCAATTCCACCACCTGGGCTAAAATGTCTGGCCCTGTGTCTACCATCCCGACATCTTGTCGGGACCACCACCTGGTCTAATTCTCCCCTTGTTTCCAAAAGGAGTGCAAAAATAACATCACAAGGTCTTTTCTTCTATCAAATCTCCGAAAAAACTATTGGGCTTTGCGGCTCTGACCGTGATACATCAGGAATGCTTTGAAAAAATCCTCCAAGTCCCCATCTAATACGGCCTGAACATTGCTGGTCTCGTGATTTGTTCTCAGGTCTTTGATCAACTTATAAGGCTGAAGCACATAGTTCCTGATCTGTGAACCCCATTCGATCTTCATCTTGCCTGCTTCGATCTCAGCTCTGGCTTCATTTCGCTTACGGATCTCAATTTCGTACAGCTGGGACTTAAGCATACGCATAGCTTGTTCCTTGTTGGCTAATTGAGAACGCTCCTTCTGACATTCGATCACCAGTCCGGAAGGCGCATGCCGCAAACGAACCGCTGTTTCGACTTTGTTCACGTTCTGTCCGCCTTTCCCACTGCTTCTATACGTTTCCCAAGTAATGTCGGCATCGCTCACTTCAATATCGATGCTGTCGTCCACTACCGGATAGCAATACACACTGGCAAATGACGTATGACGCCGTGCGTTGCTGTCGTAAGGTGAGATCCGCACCAAACGGTGCACACCATTCTCCCCTTTCAAATATCCATAAGCAAAATCTCCTGAGATCTCCAACGACACTGATTTGATGCCGGCCACATCGCCGGGAACTTCGTCAACCAGACTCACTTTGAACCCATTCTTCTCCGCCCACATCATGTACATGCGCATGAGCATACTTGCCCAGTCATTACTTTCTGTTCCCCCTGCACCGGCATTGATCTGAAGGATGGCATCGAGCTGATCCTCTTCCCCACTCATCATATTCTTGAATTCGAGGTCTTCGATGCGTTCAACAGCCTTATCGTATTGTTCGTCAAGCTCAGACTCCACGTCTTCTCCGGCTTGTTTGAATTCCCACAGCACTTCCAGGTCATCGACCATGGCAGTAATGCTGTCGTAGGCGTCAGTCCAGACTTTTTTACGCTTGATCCCTTTCAAATGCGCTTCGGCTTGTTTGGGATCGTTCCAGAAATCGGGATCTTGGGTCTGCTCTTCTTCGTGAGCGATCAGAGCTTTCTTTTTAGCGACGTCAAAGATACCTCCCCAGGGCCTTAGATCTACCCTTTAAATCTTCGAATTGTTCTGCGGTCATGGTTGTTAAAAGATTGAAAAACGATCTGGCGACGAAGGCTTAGTACAACGCGTCCCAAAGCAGATCACGCATATCAGCGATCTCCTTGCGGTTGGCCTCTTTGTCGGATTGAAGGATCAATTGCAGCAGATATTCCAGATCGGACATATCCTCGATTCCTTCTTCTTCCAGAAATCCTAATTCGAAATCGCCATTCTCCTCGATGTAGGTATAGCACAATCGGAGGATCTTTACCAGCGCAGGATCTTTTTCTTCCAATGCGATCTCGCGTACGGCTTTGAGTTGGTTGACGACATCCTCCAGAGAGACTTCACTCTCAAGACTCTTCAGGAGGTCTTCGATCATCTTATTTCCTTTGGCACTTTTCATGTATCCGAGGGATGTTTTTATGAATGCGCGAAATTAGTCCTTTTTCCTTGTTGAGCACCCCACAGCGAACAATTTCTTGATGCCGTGGTTGATTCCATGACCGGGTTGTATATTCGGCCGGGGCACATCGATCTAAACCAAACGAAGTCAATGCAAACCGAGATCATTACCATAGGCGATGAGATCCTCATCGGCCAGATCGTCGATACGAATTCCGCATGGATCGGACAGCAAATTGTGGAAGCCGGAGGCGAAGTCCGGTACATAACCACAATAGCCGATAAAAAGGAGGAGATCAAGCATGCGCTTGACATCGCTTCGAAGCGCAGCGATATAGTGTTGATCACCGGAGGATTGGGCCCTACTAAAGACGATGTCACCAAGGTTTCTATGGCCGAGCATTTTGGGGTTGAACTAGTCAATTACCCGAATGTGCTTGCTCACATTGAAAAACTATTCGCCAGAAAAGGAAGACCACTCAACGATGGGAATCGTTCCCAGGCTATGCTTCCGGAGAACTGCACCCCGTTGCAAAATGACTTGGGCACCGCACCTGGGATGCAATTCGATGAAGGCAATGTCCGATTTGTATCCATGCCTGGTGTGCCTTACGAAATGAAAGCGATCATGGAAGCACATGTGCTACCTTTCGTTCGTTCTAAGAATTCGAAAGTCCTGCGACATGTCACGACCATCTCGGCCAACGTTCCGGAGTCGGAACTCATGAAACGCTTAAGTGGGTTTGAGAGCGAACTGCCTGCTCATATCAAGCTCGCCTACTTGCCTCATATGAACCTGGTGCGACTCAGACTCACCGGTAGAGGTGATGATGAGATCGCTCTGGAAGCTGAATTGACGGGTCAGCAACGAAAATTGATGGAAGTCTTAGGAGACGTAGCCATCGCCACAGAAGACATAAAACTTGGACAGATACTTGGCCAGGAACTCCTTAAGCGCAATGCCACAATGTCTATTGCCGAAAGCTGCACGGGAGGCTTTGCTAGTCATCTCATTACTCAGAATTCAGGCAGTTCCGCCTATTACCCCGGTTCAGTGGTCACGTATTCGTACGATATCAAGACTTCTGTATTGGGTGTTCCATCCGAGCTACTTTGGCAACAAGGTGCGGTAAGTGAAGACGTGGTCAAGCATATGGCCAACAGAGTAAGAAGGCAGATGAATACTGACTTCGGACTGGCTATTTCCGGGATCGCCGGTCCGGGAGGTGCTACTAAGGACAAACCCGTTGGGACAGTTTGGATGGCAGTTTGCAGCAATAACGAGACGGTAACAAAATGCTACCATTTGAAAGGGAATCGCCAACAGAACATCGAGCGATCATCTCTCCTTGGTTTAGAATTGCTCCGAAAGCTGGTAGTTGCCTCAGATTCCTAGACTCTGATCATCAGAGGGGTTCCACTTTGTATACGAAATACCTGGTATCCCCGAGAAAGAAGATCTTGATGTATTTCTATTCGTAATACAATTTCACACGCTCTCCCCGATTGATCGCCTCATCAATTTGATCCCTGACATCTTCATTCCCCGGCTTAACTGAGAACATCCAGATGCTTGAAGTTATGTCACCGGCTGTCTCGCTGAATCCACCTGTATTCAATTGTCCTTCGTAGGTTTTGAAAAGCACTCCTTTCTTGCTCATCTTATTGATGAGTCCGGCTCTTTTGCCCGTGCTGTAATTGGCATAAACGGCGAAAATGCAGAAGGCTACCGCAAGCAGGGACAGTATACCCAAAAATCGGATGAAGAACTTTTTAAGATTGCTCATATAGGATAATGTCAAATATCGAATTGTATGACCAATATTGCTCGTCTTCCACTCGAGTTTTTAAACGCAATGCCTCAATAATTTGATATTCTTAATAATTTGCGGCTCAGTTTGAACGAACTGACCAATTAATCAATGCCCCGGTACCGCGTATCGGGGCTACTTGTATCTCAGGGAATGGATAACTCGCACAAGATAAGCGCTGTGGTGATCACGCTCAATGAAGCGGCCAATATAGAGCGTTGTCTGGTTTCACTGAAAAACGTGGCTGATGAGATACTCGTTCTTGATTCAGGGAGCACCGACGGCACGAAAGAAAAGGCCCAAGCGCTTGGAGCACAAGTGATCGACACAGAATGGAAAGGTTACAGCGCTACCAAGAACCATGGGCACGCTCTTGCCCGGTACGATCATATCATCTCCCTGGATGCTGATGAAGAACTGGACCCTGAATTGATCAAGGCCGTACTTGATGTTAAGCAAAAAGGCTTGATCGGAGCATGTCGAATGAATCGCAAGAATTTCCTTGGTCGGCAGTGGGTCAGACACTCCGGTTGGTATCCCGACCGAAAGGTGCGTCTTTTCCACAGGGATCAAGCGAGTTGGAAAGGTGACTTCGTGCACGAAGAGCTGCATGTGAACCAAGATGTCAGGATCGTTGATCTGAATGGTCATTTGAACCACTATACTGCTGCCACCGGAGAGCAACACATTTCTACTGTGAAAAAATATGCACGCCTCAATGCAGAGCGTTACATCCGTGAAGGCAGGTCATATACTTTGTTCAGAAGCCTGCTCCAGGCGATCGCATCCTGGGTTCGGAGTTATGTGTTGAGAATGGGATTTCTCGATGGAATGGCCGGGTGGTATATTGCCATACGTTCTGCCAGAGGACGGATCTGGCGTTATCAATATTTCAAAGAGTTGCAAAAGCATAATGGATAAGCTCAAGCAATACAATACGTTCGGTATTGACGTGTCCTGTCGATCGTTGATCGAGCTTCATTCTGTGGATCAGTTGACCGAATACCTCCAAAGCACCGACGGACAGTTCATGATACTTGGTGGTGGCAGCAACGTCCTTTTTACCGCAGACATAGAGAAGGACGTACTCCTTAATCGCACTTCGGGTATAGATATTATCCACGAAGATGAGCGTTCGGTTCAGCTGCGAGTTGCGTCCGGAGAGAACTGGCATGGATTTGTGAGTTGGTGTGTGGAACGGGATTATCGCGGCATAGAGAACATGGCGCTGATACCTGGAACAGTTGGTGCAGCGCCTATTCAAAACATTGGAGCCTATGGTGTAGAGATCAAGGATGTGCTCGACGAAGTGGAGTATCTTGACCTCAGCGACCGTTCATTGCACATACGCTCAAATAACGAATGCCAATTCGGCTACCGCAACTCCGTTTTTAAGGGTGAACTGAAGGGAAAGATCTTCGTGATCTCCATAACCATCACCTTGAGCAAGACCTCCACTCCTACTGTGGAGTACTGGGCACTCAAGGAATACATGCAAGGGCACGGAATAAATGAACCGGGCACCAAGGATGTTTTTGACGCCGTGGTATATATCCGACGCAGCAAACTGCCCGACCCGGCTGAACTCGGAAATGCCGGCAGTTTCTTCAAGAACCCGGTCATCCCTAATACACAGCTGGAACAGGTCCTGGAAAAACATCCCGAAGCCAAGCATTTCCCGGTTGACGATACGCATTCAAAGCTTGCTGCAGGTTGGATGATCGAGCAATGCGGTTGGAAGGGCAAGCGTGTGGGACATACCGGTTCTCACGCCAGACAGGCATTGGTTCTGGTAAACTATGGCAACGCACAGGGGCGACAGATCGCTGATCTTGCCCGGGAGATCATTGCCAGCTGCAAAAGCGAATTTGGCGTAGAACTTGAACCTGAGGTCAATATCCTGTAGTCTTGCACTCATGAAGAGTCTCACAAGACGTGACGTCATTTATGAGGACAACCACATCATTGCCGTAAACAAGCCGGCGGGAGTACTCGTGCAAGGCGATCATACCGGCGACAAGCCGCTGAGTGAGTATGCCAAAGAGTACATCAAGCACAAGTACAACAAACCGGGTAATGTATATCTGGGTACTGTTCATCGCATTGACCGTCCGGTAAGTGGGATCGTGCTGTTTGCTCGAACCAGCAAGGCGCTTACTCGTTTGAATAAACTCTTTCAGGATGATAAGATTCAGAAGACCTATCTGGCCTTGCTGGATCGAAAACCCAAGAGACTATCCGCTAATCTGGTTCACTACTTGACCAAAGACCCGAAGAAAAATGTAGCCAAAGCGAGTCCAAAACCTTTAAAGGGCGGGAAACGTTCAGAACTAACGTACGACTATGTGGCTACATCAAACCACAAATATCTGATCAGAGTGCGTCCGAAAACGGGTCGTCCGCATCAGATACGTGTGCAGTTGTCGAGAGAAGAAATGCCGATCAGCGGTGATCTGAAATATGGAGCGTCAAGTGGGCGAGGAAATTACATTTACCTGCATGCTGCTTCTTTGGAGTTCGTGCATCCGGTAAAGGGAGAAAAACTAATTTTGCACTGCCCTTTGCCGGACGAAATGAACTGGCAATTCTTCAAGGAATACGAAACCATAAACAATTAAAGATCAGATAAATATGAATGCTTTTTTTAAAGTACCTGTACCGAAGAATGAACCTGTAAAGTCCTACGCACCGGGATCTCCGGAACGCGAAGAACTGCAGGCGAAGCTCGCCGAGCTGCGCAGCACTCAAGTTGATGTGCCTATGTATATCGGTTCTGAAGAGGTCCGTACGGGCAATAAAGTGGAGATGCATCCCCCTCATGACAGAAACCATGTCCTGGGACATTTTCACAAAGGAGATGCATCCCATGTTCAACAGGCGATAGACGCGGCATTGGCCGCAAGAGAGAAATGGGCTGCTATGCCCTGGGAAGAAAGAGCGGCCATATTTTTAAGAGCAGCAGAATTGATCGCAGGTCCATACCGGGCAGAGATCAACGCAGCTACCATGCTGGCACAAAGTAAGAATGCTTTTCAAGCGGAGATCGACGCGGCTTGTGAGCTGATCGACTTCTTCCGCTTCAACGTACAATACATGACTGAGATCTATGCGGATCAACCACCGGAGAACAGTCCGGCGGTGTGGAACCGCCTGGAATACCGTCCGCTCGAAGGATTCGTATTCGCGATCACTCCCTTCAACTTCACTTCGATCGCAGCAAACCTGCCCGGTTCACCAGCATTGATGGGAAATACAGTGGTTTGGAAAGCAGCTGAGACTGAGATCTACTCGGCGAATGTGATCATGAAGATCTACAAAGCTGCCGGATTGCCTGATGGCGTGATCAACCTTGTTCACGTATCCGGTCCTACTGCAGGTGACGTCATATTCAAGCATCCGGATTTTGCTGGATTGCATTTTACCGGTTCTACCGGAGTATTCCAGAACCTCTGGAAAGAGATCGGGAACAATATTTCACGTTACAAGAGCTACCCACGGATCGTTGGAGAAACCGGTGGAAAGGATTTCGTCATGGTTCACAACAGTGCGGATGCCAAAGAGGTTGCAGTAGCACTGGCTCGTGGAGCTTTTGAATTCCAGGGACAGAAATGTTCTGCTGCCTCACGCGCTTATATCCCGAAAAGTATGTGGGCTGATGTGAAAGCCCACGTTCAGCAAATGCTTAGTGAATTCAAAATGGGGCCGGTGGAAGACTTCACCAACTTTATCAACGCTGTGATCGATGAACGTGCGTTCGACAAGATCTCAGGATTCATCGCTCAAGCAAAAGCTGACGGGCAAAAGATCGTTGCCGGCGGGAACTACAGCAAAGAGAAAGGTTACTTCATTGAGCCGACGATCATCAAAGCGAGTGATCCGAAATACACGACCATGTGCGAGGAGATCTTTGGTCCCGTGCTGACCTTGTACGTTTACGACGACGACAAGTTCGAAGAGACTCTTGACACACTCGATAAGACAAGCATGTATGCGTTGACAGGAAGCATCTTCGGGTATGATCGCTATGCTGTGAAATTTGCCTGCGACAAGCTGAAGAATGCGGCAGGTAACTTCTATATAAACGATAAACCTACGGGAGCAGTGGTTGGTCAGCAGCCATTTGGAGGAGCCAGAGGTTCAGGAACCAACGACAAAGCAGGAGCAAAACCGAACCTGCTGAGATGGGTATCCATGAGAACGATCAAGGAGAACTTCCTGCCCCCATCCGACTACAAGTATCCATTCCAACAGGAATAGAAATAGAATTGCGGAGATAAAAAAAGAGGGGCGTTACGAACGTCCCTCTTTTAATTTGGTGGAATATCGTCTAATCGGAAATGCGGTATTTGCCTCGTGGGGCATTCAGTGCATCCATATTGAGATGTAGCTTTTGGATATAGGATTCAACTTCTTTCTTGTCCTTCGGTTTCTCATAGGCTTTGAGCATCAGATCCCGGCTCTGGTTGATGATCTCCCAAACACCCATGCAGCGATCCAGCATTTCTTTCCTTCCCTCCTCGCCTTCAGGCATCGCTTCCAACTTGCCGATCACCTCTTCAATAGCAAGACGCGTATCTCCATATTTACGAAGAAGCTGCATTCCCAGAGTTTTGCTTTCCTCTGATTCCAAGCCGCCTTTTTTACGACCCTTTTTAGAGTTTTGGGTTTTGAGCTGCTCGACGGTCTCTTCCAGGAGACTGCTGCATTGAACCAGTGCTTTGGTGTATGCTGCGGCATGTGGTAATTCTTTGGCCAGAACATTCGGACTCCAAACGAGGAGTAAACTCAAGCCTGTCAGTGCAATTGATCGATAGATTGTTGATTTCATTGATGCAAAAGTAGAAATAGATAGTCTAGGTTTAACCCCTGCTCCCGTCTCTTTATGAACAGGTTATCACAATAGCGCAGATCTTCGTGGTTTATTGCTTTCAGGCCGGAAAATAAACCCTCAGGGAGCGTCTGAGTCATTGGTAATTGATTCAAAGTGTTGTCTAAAAAGGACTGAGTTTCTCCGAAACGTGGATTGGTTCATTTTTTTCAACAGATGATTGAGTTTTGAATTACAATTATGGTATCTTTGCAGCCCTAAAATTCGAGATGATGGATCTTTTGAAGAAAGTAGAGTCAGAATACCTCACGCAGGATCTTCCTGAATTTGCAGCGGGTGACAACGTCACTGTATACTACAAGATCAAGGAAGGAAATAAAGAGCGTTTGCAGCCTTTCCAAGGGACTGTGATCCAACGACGCAATAGCGGAACTGCAGAAACATTCACAGTTCGCAAGATGTCGGGTGGTATCGGAGTAGAGCGTATCTTCCCGGTCAACAGCCCGTTGATCGATCACATCAAAGTGAATCGTCGTGGTAAAGTGCGTCGTGCACGCATCTTCTATCTGCGGGAAAGAACAGGTAAAAAGGCTCGTATCAAAGAGAAAAGAAATTAATACGAGATACTTCGTACAGAAAGCCTTCCCGCAACGGAAGGCTTTTTTATTTTTGTCGCATTCGAAATCAGTAATGAGCAAGGCCAGTCAGTACTCCCCCGGTGATATAGAATCACATTGGTATGATCAATGGATGAACCACAAGATCTTTCACTCCGAACCGGATGAAAGAACACCGTATACCATCGTCATTCCTCCACCGAACGTCACGGGTATGCTGCACATGGGGCATATGCTCAACAACACCATTCAAGATGTACTGATACGTCGTGCACGGATGCTGGGTTTCAACGCATGCTGGGTTCCCGGAACCGATCACGCTTCCATCGCCACTGAGGCAAAGGTGGTTGGCATGCTCGCTGAGCGCGGGATCAAGAAAGCCGACGTCACCAGAGAGGAGTTCCTGGAACACGCCCACGAATGGAAAGAGAAATACGGTGGGATCATTCTCAAGCAGCTTCGCCGACTGGGCTGCAGCTGTGATTGGGATCGCACACGATTCACCATGGAGGACGACCTCTACAAATCGGTGATCAAAGTCTTTGTGGATCTGCACCAAAAGGGGCTCATCTATCGCGGTGCGCGAATAGTCAACTGGGATCCTGTTGGCAAAACGGCACTGAGCGATGAAGAAGTGATATATACCGAAGAGAACTCACGTCTCTTCTATCTCAAATACAAAGTCGTAGGTTCTGACAACGAGTTCTTGACCGTAGCAACTACGCGCCCGGAAACCATATTGGGTGACACCGGTGTTTGTGTGAACCCGAACGATGAACGCTTTAGCCATCTCAAAGGTGCCAAGGTGATCGTACCGCTATTGAATCGAGAAGTCCCAGTGATCTTCGATGATTACGTCGACATGGAATTTGGTACGGGTGCACTGAAGGTCACCCCTGCTCACGACCCGAATGACCACGAACTTGGGCGCAAGTACAAATTGGAATCGGTAGACATCTTCGAAGAGGATGCAACCATATCGGAGAGTGCAGGGATGTATGTCGGCATCGATCGCTTCGATCTGCGCAAACAGATCGCCAAGGACCTGGAAGAAGCAGAGCTACTTGATAAAACCGAAGACTACCGCAACAAGGTCGGCCGATCCGAACGGACCCGCGCTATAATAGAGCCACGCATGAGCCAGCAGTGGTTCATGAATATGGAGCAGTTCATTGGTGATACACCGGAAGTGCTCGAAAGCGTAATGAGTGATGAGGTCAAGTTCTACCCACCCAAACTAAAGAACACCTACCGCCATTGGATCGAAGGTATCCGCGACTGGTGTATCTCACGTCAGTTGTGGTGGGGACATCGAATTCCGGCCTACTACCTTCCAAACGGTGAATTCGTGGTAGCCGAAACAGAGGAAGATGCCTTGAAGCTGGCACAGGATAAGGATGCAAGCATCCAAATGTCCGACCTGAAACAGGATGAAGACGTTCTCGACACTTGGTTCTCCTCCTGGCTTTGGCCCATCAGCGTTTTCAACGGCATCATGGAGCCCGAAAATGAGGAAGTGAACTACTACTACCCGACCAACACGCTGGTAACCGCACCGGATATCATCTTCTTCTGGGTGGCTCGTATGATCATGGCCGGCTTTGAATATCGAGGTGTTAAACCATTTGATCAGGTATACTTCACCGGTATCGTACGCGACAAACAGCGACGCAAGATGTCGAAGCAACTCGGTAACTCTCCTGACCCTATAGATCTGATGGATCAATACGGTACGGATGGCGTTCGCATGGGATTGCTCTTGAGTGCCCCTGCGGGAAATGACCTTCTGTTCGACGAAGCTCTTTGCGAGCAAGGAAGGAATTTCTGTAACAAGATCTGGAATGCCTACCGCCTGGTAGATGGATGGGAAAACAAAGGTGATGAGGATACGTGGTTCAGCAGTAACGCAGAACTGGCAAATAATTGGATGCGTCAGCGGATCGACCGTGCACTAGAGCAAGTGGAAGAATCATATGCTCAGTTTAGGATCTCAGAAGCCATGATGACGCTGTACAAGCTCGTGTGGAATGACTTCTGTTCCTGGTATCTCGAAATGATGAAACCGGAATACGGCAAGAGTCTTCGTCCACAAGATCTTAAGCAAGTGAAGGCCTATTTCGAAGAATTGATGCGCATTTTGCATCCATTCATGCCTTTCATTACTGAAGAGTTGTGGCAAGGTCTGAAGAGCGAAGGTGATTTCATCAACCTGATGGATCATCCGGTGAGCACCGGCTCTCCGGCGGATAGTTCTGAGATGGATCTGGCGATGTCAGTGATCAGTACAGTTCGCGCACTGCGAAATGAGAACGGGATCTCGCCGAAGACCGTTGCGACCATACACAACTGCACCAAGGCTCAGATAGAACTCAGTAAATACGAAGGACTGATCAGTAAACTGGCGAACGTCAGCACTTTCGACGCGAATGCGGCAAGTGACAATGCCATAGATAAACTGGTTGGCACTTCTGAGCTGCAATTCAGCTTTGATGGAGTAGAACTCGGAGAGGTAGATCCGGAAAAAGTGGAAGCGGAACTAAAGCGATTGCGTGGATTCCTCATCGGGATCGAAAAGAAACTGGGCAATGAGAAATTCGTTGCCAACGCCAAACCTGAGATCGTCGATCGGGAACGGCAGAAAAAAGAAGATACTTTATCGAAGATCGACGCTCTCGAGCGCGAATTGAGCAAAGCATCTCGTTGATGGAATGTCAACAGGCCCATTAAGGCACCCAACATGAGCGGAGTACCGATCAAAAAAGTCAACTGGCTCTTAGTCAAATCGTACATAGGCCCATTCATAGGAACCTTTGTTGTTTCGATTTTCCTCATGCTCATGGAGTTTCTGTGGCGCTATATCGGCGACCTTATCGGAAAAGGGCTCGAATGGTACGTGATCTTTGAGTTCATCTTCTACTCCATCCCCTATCTCATTCCCAATGCCTTGCCACTGGCTGTTCTCCTGTCAACCATTATGACCTTTGGGAACCTAGGTGAACGATTCGAACTGGCAGCACTAAAATCTTCAGGAGCAAGTCTTCTGCGAATCATGCGACCTCTCCTGGTCGTTATGTTGCTCATCTCCGGAATGGCTTTCTACGCCGCCAATATCCTGATCCCAAGAGCCAATCTGAGCTGGGGTGCCCTATTCTATGATGTGACGCATAAGAAGCCTGCGATGAACATCCAGGATGGGATCTTCTACAACGAACTGGAAGGTATCTCAATCCGTGTGGGTAAGAAACACGACGATAACAAGACGATCGAAGACGTGCTCATCTATGTAAAGAACGGGAGTCGCGACGGAGTGGATGTGCTGATCGCTGAGCGTGGTAAAATGGAGTTCTCGGATGACAAACGCTTTCTGACCATGACCCTGGAACACGGGAAGCGATATCAGGAAATGACCGAAAGTCCGGAGTACAATAAGACATTCCCGCATAATCAGATGTCGTTCGATACGTACAACCTAACACTTGACCTGGGAGAGTTAGAATTGAAGCGCAGCAACCCGGAGCTATTCAAGGACAACTACAAGATGCTCAATCAGGCAGAACTCACGGAGCGTATGGACAGTATGCAACGACTGATCGATCGCAAGGGAGTGTTCCTACTCAACTACCTGGAAGCGTATTACCATTTCCCGGAGAATAGCGAACGTGATACATTTAGGTATCGTCCCGACCAGTTGAATACAACCTATGTGGATCAGATCGGAGAATTCATACACCTCGACGATACCACCAATTGGAAAGATTCCGCAGCTACCGTATATCCGGAGAAGCAAAACCGACTGGAACGAATACTTAGACGACCCGGTAAGCATCCACAGGAAGAGCAGGCCACATTTAACCCACCCGAAGTGACCAAGATCGAGAAGAAAGAGTTGATCGATGAAAGCAAGCAATCAATGCGTAATCTCGACCGGATCGTTAAAAGCACTCAGGAGGACATGCGCAAGCTCAAACAACGTCAGGTGCGATACAACGTGCAATGGCATAAGAAAATATCACTTGCTTTGAGCTGCATTCTACTCTTTTTCGTAGGTGCACCGCTGGGAGCCATCATCAAAAAGGGCGGTTTCGGAACTCCGATGATCGCCGCCATTTTGCTTTTCATTCTCTACTTTATCTTGCAGACCGTAGGAGAAAAACTGGCTCGTGAAATGGTTATTGAAGCTTGGCAAGGGGTATGGCTCAGTTCATTGGTCTTTTTACCGTTGGCAATATTTCTGACCACAAAAGCCAATTCGGATTCTAAATTATTCGATGCTGATTTCTATAATCGTATCATTAGAAATATCGGTCAGCTGTTTTCGAAACAGGCCAAGAGCTGACAACTATGAAGATTTTACAAGTGTCACATCGCGTTCCCTACCCGCTCAACGAAGGCGGCACCATTGGGATCTACAACTTTACTCGTGGTTACCACGAGGCCAATTGCGAAGTGACCTTGTTCACTCTTTCCGCCAACAGATTCAATCTCGACGAGACGGAAGTTCGCAAAGCACTGGAGCCCTATTGCACCTTGCACATGTTCCCGATCGACACATCCATACGCACGAAAGATGCCTTAAAGAGTCTGCTCGGAAAGGGATCCTATAATACGGAGCGCTTCTATAACGCCGAATTCGAGAAAGCATTGAATGACCATCTCCGGGAGTTTGGAGAAGACTACGATCTGGTTCAGGTGGAAGGCACGTATGTGACGATGTACGCGGATTCGATCCTTCCTCATGTGGAATGCCCTGTGGTACTCAGACAACACAATGTAGAATATCAGATCTGGGAAAGACGGGCAAAGAATACGAGAAATCCCTTGAAGCGTTGGTATCTCAATACACTGGCAAAAAGACTCAAACAGTTTGAGGCAGCTCACTTGAATCAGTTCCATGCAATTGTACCGGTTACGGAAGATGACGGCCATTTATTCAAGGAATTAGGCTGCACCAAGCCTATCTATGCCGCACCTGCCGGGATCGATATGGAAATGTGGAAACCGCGAGAGGTAGATGTGATCCCGTTCTCCGTATATCATTTGGGATCACTGGAATGGGAACCGAATCTCGATGCGGTGAATTGGTTCATCAAAGAAGTTTGGCCACTGGTACTAGAGAAAGCACCCAAGGCCCAATTCTTTGTCGGCGGTAAGGGAATGCCCGAGTCCATGAAACAGATGAATATTCCGGGAGTGGTGATGGTTGGAGAAGTTAAAAGCGCTCCCAAATTTGTCTCAGACAAATCGCTTTCGGTCGTCCCATTGCGATCAGGGAGCGGAATACGCCTGAAGATCCTTGAAGCTATGGCCGCAGGAAAAGCAAATGTTAGCACGACGATTGGTGCTCAGGGGATAGCTGTCGAACCAGACTTCCATATGTCTATTGCAGACACTACGGAGGAAATGGCTAGCAAGATCTCAGAATTGCTGCTGGATGATGAGATGAGAGAGACCATGGCGGAGAAAGGACGAAAGATGGTCATGGAATTTTATTCCAAAGAATCTGTCATCAAACGGGTCTTGAAATTCTATAATGGGCTGATCCAGAAAATGATGATCATGGCCACACTTGAATCACTCGGAGATCTGGACATCCTTGACGAGAACGCTACAAACTGATATTCAGTCACTTGCGTTTCGAACCTGCTGACTAGTTGAATCTGAAATTATTTCTCTTTTTACGCGAGTTTCACTTAATTTCGCCTTTTAAAACAATAGATACTTGTCAATGAAATTCATCGTCAATACAAGTCAACTGCTCGACCGCCTTCAGACAGTGATGGGTACTATCACCACGAAGCCTATTCTACCTATCCTCGATCATTTCCTTTTCGATATCAATGATGGTAAGCTTACTATTACTTCGACCGATCTGGAAACTTCCATGTCAACCTCTCTTGAAGTAGAGGCTGATGAGAATATCAAGATAGCAGTGCCTAGCAGAATGACCATGGACACGCTGAAGTCGATGCCGGCGCAACCGGTTACGTTCAATATTGACGAAGGATCCAATACGATCGAGATGCGTTCAGAAATGGGACGTTACAAATTAATCGGACAACCCGGTTCGGATTTTCCTCGCATTCCTGAAGTGGAGTCTGAGCAGAGTATCGACATGTCACAAGGTGTCCTTTTGAGTAGCATCTCAAAAACCATCTTCGCTACAGGTAACGACGAGCTTCGATTGAACCTTACCGGTGTTTATTTTGAATTGCACGATGACCACACCACACTTGTTGCTACCGATGCCAACCGATTGGTCCGCTGCACAAGGAATGATATCAAAGCGGGTGTAGAGCACTCCTTCATCCTGCCTAAGAAGGCGCTCAATATGCTGAAGTCGAGCTTGGGTTCAACTGACGAACCTGTACGTATGGACTACAATGCATCCAACGCATTCTTCACCTATGGAGATATCCAGTTGATCTGTCGCATCATCGACGAGAAGTACCCGGATTACAACGCTGTAATACCTGACGACAATCCGAATCGATTGACGATTCGTCGCGATGATCTTCTCAACTCCGTGAAGCGCATCAACATCTTTGCCAACAAGTCAACGCACCAGATCAGGCTGAAGATCTCGGGAAGCGAAATGACGATCTCCGCTGAAGATATCGATCTGTCCAATGAAGCGAATGAGAAGCTGAACTGTGAATACACAGGTGAAGATATAGAGATCGGCTTCAACGCACGTCTCCTCATCGAGATGCTGAATGGAATGGATTCGGACGACATCGAATTGCGCATGTCCTCTCCTAACAGAGCCGGAATTATTGTTCCCGCAGAGAACGACTCCGACGAGGATCTGTTGATGCTCATCATGCCGATGATGCTCAACCAGACTTCGTAATAGAAATCTTACTGATCATCTCCATGATCAGATTAATGTCAACTTCAGACGAAGCCAATCAATGTCAGGATTCTTGAAAATTCTGTGACAAAACCTCCAGAATTATTCCCGTTCCTTTGAAGAAGACTTAAGAAAAAGTCTGAAAGCCAACAGCACAACCCCGGTACCAGGTACTGGGGTTTTTTTTTCCTCTTTTTTCATATCTCTCCTGGCCTAACTATACTTGTAAAATCCTTAGGGATCACGCGTATTTAACTATCTTGCTGATATGAAAGGGCTTGCCTCATTTATAATCCTAGTATTATCCGTTCAACTCGCGACAGCTCAATCCATATCAGGACGCATTACTGATGCTACTACGGGAGAAGGCCTCCCTGGTTCGGCTGTTGTTCTACTCGATCAAAGCAATGGAACGATCACCGATGACGATGGTCGATTCGAACTCAGTGTAAAATCTTTCCCGGTGACGGTCACTGTTTCCCATGTGGGTTACATCGATAAAGAAGTCACCTGGCAAACCGCAGGAAGCAAGACCATCTCCATTAGCGAGGATGCTGAAGCGTTGAAGGAGGTTGTCGTCAAACAGATCCGTGTCACAGAAAAGCGAAAGGAAAGTGCTCTTACCGTGGAGTCGATGGGGCCGCGTGAGATCGAAGAAGCCCTCACTCCTACATTTTATGAAAGTCTTGGTAACTTGAAGGGTGTTGACCTGATCACAGCCAGTCTGGGCTTCCGGGTCGTGAATACGAGAGGATTCAATAGCACGAGTCCGGTGCGCAGTTTGCAGCTCATAGACGGAGTGGACAACCAAAGTCCGGGGTTGAATTTCTCCCTTGGAAACTTCCTTGGAGCTTCCGACCTGGACGTCCGTCAGGTGGACATCATTGCAGGAGCGAGTTCATCATTCTATGGACCGAATGCCTTCAATGGCGTGATCCTGATGGAGACCAAAGATCCTTTCAAGGATCAAGGATTCACGGCTCAGGGTAAGTTCGGAGAACGAAACCTTGGAGAACTTTCTTTCCGGTTTGCAGATGTGATCAAGAATAAAAAAGGGGAAGAGAAATTCGCCTATAAGATCAATGTGTTTGGCCTGAGAGCAAATGACTGGGAAGCGACCAATTACTCTCCTACTTCAAATTCCAATCAGGACGAGAACAATCCCGGACGCTATGACGCGATCAATGTCTACGGAGATGAAGTTACCAGTGCTAATAACAATTTCGACAACGGACCGGGTAAATATAGCAGCCCGGGATTAGGTGAATACTATCGAAGTGGCTACAGAGAAAACGAGCTTACGAATTATAGAACAGAGAACTTTAAGCTGAACACTGCCGTACATTACAAAACTGGGAAAGAAGCTCAGCTCATCTATGCTTTCAATGTAGGTGGAGGAAACACCGTTTATCAAGGTGACAATAGGTATGCCCTTCGCGACATCCGCTTTTGGCAAAACCGGCTGGAGTGGAGAAAAGACGACAAGTTCTTTATCCGCGCCTACATGACGAAAGAAGATGCAGGAAACTCCTACGATCTGGTGAGTACAGCCATTGCATTGAACGACTCTGCATATTCCAACAGCCAATGGAATTCGAACTACAGTGGACTTTGGGACTTGTTATATAAGAGCACCATTGAGAACTGGGAAGGATTCCCCAGATATGATTTTTCCATTCCGGTTGATCAATGGGCTGCTCAATTTTACGATCCCTTCATTTCACAACAGGTCTGGCAGGATAGTCTAACGGTCATACATCAGCAACTCCTTGCCATTGTTGACGAAAGTGCAGGAGGTGGGAAAGCAGCGCGTTTTGTTCCGGGTACGCAGCGATTTGACTCCATGGTGAGTGTGATCACGGCTCAAAAGTTCAACCAAGGAGGTACGCGCTTCTTTGATCGTAGTGCATTATACCATGCACATGCAGAATACATTTTCGACGAAGGATTCTTGAAAAAGAATCACATGCGCATAGTGACCGGTGCGAACATCCGGCAATATCGACCCGATAGCGATGGAACCATCTTCAGGGATACCGGTGATGTAAGGATCACCAACCGTGAGTTCGGATTTTACGGAGGAGTGGAGAAAAAAGCATTCGGAGAACGCTTGAAACTGAATCTTACTACGAGAGTGGATAAGAACCAAAATTTCGACTACCTCTTCTCTCCTGCTCTCAGCGCCGTCTTCAAATACGACCAAAAGAATATCTTCCGTTTGTCGTTCTCTTCGGCTATCAGGAATCCAACCCTCTCCGATCAATATCTCTACTACAACGTGGGGCGAGCGCTGCTGATAGGAAATCTTGATGGATATGATAGTTTGGTTACTCTGGAGAGTTTCTCTGATTACCGCAATACTCCATCTCTACCGAGAGACACGTTAGACTATTTTAGCCTGAGTCCGATACAACCGGAACAGGTCAAGACCATAGAGGTTGGATATAAGGGATTCCTTATGGACAACAGCATGTTCGTTGATGTGAACTACTATTACAGCCTGTATACGAATTTCATTGGATATGTGATCGGTTTGGATATCAATTTCGAAGGAGCGTCTAAATATCCTTCCACGTTGCAAGCACTGCGATTAGCTTCCAATGCCGAGAGTCAGGTTACCACCCAAGGTTTCAGTGCCGCCATTTCATACTATCATAAGAAATTCGCCTATACCGGTAATTACTCCTGGAATCGCTTGAACAAGAAAGGCGCAGATGATCCGATCATACCGGCTTTCAACACACCCGAACACAAATTCAATCTGGGAATAAACGGTCGGGAGCTAAAATTCCCGGGCACCAAAGAGGAAAAATTTGGATTTGGCATCAACTACAAATGGATCGAAGGGTTCCTCTTTGAAGGTTCTCCGCAGTTCACAGGATTTGTGAGCAGCTACGACATGGTCGACATGCAAATGAATTACAAACTGGATAAGTGGAATAGTGTTATCAAGTTGGGAGTATCCAATCTGTTCGGCATCTATCCCCTATTCAATTCTGAAGTAGCTTCTGAAGACAAATTGGATCGCATGTGGAACAATAACAATTATCAGGTCTATGGTGGCCCGAGTATTGGTCGTCTTGCCTATATCAGTTGGACCTATGATATCGATAAAATCGGCAAAAATCAGTCATCCAACTAAATCATTATATTTGTATACGTTCACTTAACATTTACATAAGACAACCATCATGAAAAACATTTACTCACTGCTCGTGGCACTTCTATTCATGGGAACCGCGGCACAAGCTCAGAACTTCAGATATGTGAAGGACATGTTCACGGATGCTCAGATCACTGTGGAATCTGATATCACGTACGGGACTAACATTGATTTCCTCACTAGTGATCTAGACAATCCTGCCAATATAGGTCGAGACATCATAGAGATCAAAACAGCTCTGGCAACAGGTCAGCCGATCCCTTCTAAATATTACAATCCTAAAGACTCAACTACTGATCTCAAAGTAACGGATATCAAGTATGACATCTATTATCCGGATGGTGCTGCTGACAGCGAGACGAATCGCCCGGTCATGGTCTATCTGCACACAGGCAACTTCCTTCCTCCTTGTCTCAACGGAAGTCCACTCGGACTAAAGACCGACGAGGTCGCCAAGGCTCTATGCATGGCTATGGCACGCAAGGGGTATGTAGCAGTTTCTGCTGACTACCGCCTCGGATGGAACCCGATCTCAGATTTCGAGCCGGTAAGAAAAGGCACCTTACTCAACGCAGTTTATCGTGCTGTTCAGGATGCTAAGCAATGTATCCGCGTTGTAAAGAAAGAAGGAAAAGGAACCAACAAATATGGTATCGATCCAAATCGTATTTTCATAGCAGGGGAAGGAACCGGAGCATATGTCGCTCTTGCAGTGAATGCCCTGGATAAATACGAAGAGATCACCTACGATCGTTTCCTGAATCCGGTGAACGGAAAGCCATATATCGACACTCTAAACGTTGGTAATGTTGAAGGATTTGGTGGTACTTTGAACCTATACGCACCGAATGGAGAAACAGCAGACATCTCTGCTTGCATCAACTTAGGTGGGGCTATGCCAGACACGAACTGGATGGAATCAGATGACGCGCCGTACATTGCATTTCAGTGTGTTCGTGACCCATTCGCACCGTTTGACGTTGGGATAGTCATTGTACCTACCAATGGTCAGTCTGTTTTAGAGGTTCATGGAGCCAATCGTTTCATCGACCGGGCAAACCGCATGGGTATCAACGATGCTTTGTATTCTGACACGATCAATGACGCTGTGAGCAACGTCGCAAGATCGAGATATGGCCAGACCTACGTCTACATCTATCCAGCTCCTCGAAACAAAATGACGGTCAATACCAATAGCGAGAACTTGTTCCCTGTAGTCATCCCATTGGGTGCTTCGATCTTCAATAACACGGCTCAGCCGTGGCAATTCTGGGATACAGCTAGTCCACTCGCTAAGTGTCTCGTGCCGCCAACAAATGTCACATCGGATATGGCGGCACGTCAGAGCAACCCGAATGCCAGCCCTGAAGTTGGAGCCCTGTGGGTCGATACCATCACGAGCTATGTTTGCCCTCGTTTGGCAAACCTATATGGTTTTGTAGGTGTAGAAGATACCCAGCTCAATGAGCGTGCGCGCATCTTCCCTAACCCAACGGAAGGCAAGGTGAACGTGGAATTGGCAGGTACGGTGATCGAAAGCATCAACGTGCTTGATATCAACGGACGAGTTGTGCATTCGACTTCATCGAACAGAACATCTAGCTTGGAATTAGACCTATCAACTCTTCGAACCGGAATCTACATCCTGGAGATCCGTTCAGAAGATGGAACTGCCTTCAAGAAGCTGAGCTTAAAATAGCTCACATACAGATAATGAAAAAGCCCGTTGGTCGGTCAACGGGCTTTTTTTATTCGAAAATCCGGAAGTCATACTTGGGACTTCCCGACCTTGTCATCGGTTTTTGTTTACCCTTGGTGAGTTTTGCGACCCTTTGGCTTACATCCGATCTCAGTTCCGAGATCAGTGGTCCGTCTTCATTTCCGGAACTTCCCAGTGCGTGAATGACGGAACTTGTAAAAACCCCATTCCCCCATTCGTCGCTCTCCAAAGCATGACTGTCACCTGAAGCCGCTGCGATCACATACACACCCGTACCGGCATTCATGTCCAGGAAATACTCTTTCATGAGATCGTAACTATTCTCCAACCCTACATTCACCGAACGTTTGGCTCGTGCACCTCTTGTCCCCAAGCGCACCACTCCTTCGTTCATACTTTCATTTCTTGTATCTGTAGCCTTATCACTTTTGAAGCCCTATCACTTTTCCGACAGGTCTAAAGTAGAGATTTTATTCTAATTGTT
>VMDK01000096.1 GCA_008080835.1 Sphingobacteriia bacterium
ATTCTGGTGCCATAAGGCGCTTGAGCCATCTTATGGGCGTCGAGGGTGATACTGCTGACTTTGGGGTTTGAAAAGTTTAGGTTGTTCTCTTCTTTGGCAAAAGGGAAGAAGAAGCCACCATATGCGCCGTCTATATGGACTTTATAGTTCAGGTCAGCGGCTTCAAGTGCAGTGGTATAAACCTTTACATCGTCAACGGATCCGAACATGGTGGTCATCATGTTGGCCACTACAACCACATGCTTCACCCCATCGGCTTTCATTTGTTTTAGAACGGCTATGAGACTTTCAGAGTCGATGGAACGATCGTTTTGATCCACTGCCACCTTGTACAAACCCACTTGTAGTACATTGGAAGCCTTATCCATGGAGTAATGAGCATCTTCTGAGCAGAGAACAGCGATCTCATTCAACGATGCACTATGGTCTTTTTGGAATAGATTTCTATACACCCACACCGCCTGCAAATTGGCCTCTGTACCACCGGAGGCAACGTATCCGTCCAATTTATCAGCTTCACCTTTGAGAATATCTCTGCCACAGATCTCGATCACCTCTCGCTCCAACTCCTGAGTGCCCTTAAAGAAGCTCTCAGATTTTCCCAGTGTGTGACATCCGATGTGGTTAGGATTATGGATCAATGTGGAAATGAACGGTGCATCCTTCAGAAAAGGGTGATTCTGGTAGAATACACGAGAGTCGAGGTGAGATGCAGGTACGCCTAAAATGTCCTCTTCGTAGTAGTTGACATTCTGATCAAGTGCATGAAAAACGCGATCACGTATCTGCTGCTGACTGAGTTTTGTCCACTTCTTCATAGCTATTGCAAATGAGGCGGCAAAGGTACTCTGACCGATCACAAACAACTACAGATTTGACCAATATCATTCAACGACATCCTGGATCGGAATACCGTTTACCAGAACATCCTTTAGTAGACCTTGACCATCCGGAGCTATTGCTACTTCGGCATAGACCACTGTCGAATCGCTCATGCTGCGTAGGATCATTTCCGCATTTTGTGCTTTGTCCTCATCCATGTAGAAACGCTCAAATGGGTAGTTGATCGTGATCTTACGGGCATTGAGGAGTCGGCGCGACATTTTTGCGATCACAAATGGTCCATTTCCAGGTATTTCAGAGAGGACCGTATCAGGAACGGCAAAGCCATCCTCGTCAGTCTTGAGAACTACGTAAATGTCTGTTCCGCTATCCCAACTTGTAGGCTCACCGAATTTGTATACTCGATCTGCAAAATCAAGGCGCACATACCGACCTCTCAAAGGATCGATGGGGTCAACAGGTCGAAGGCGGAACTTGTAGGTATCCGACTGTTCGATCAGTTCCTGGCTCTTCCAGACCTCCCTCATTGGTATGAAAAGCTGCGCAATGACAACTACCGCGAAAAGGGCCAGTGTAACCTGCCTGCTCATTGATCTCCTCCCTCCATGAGTCTCTTCTTTTTAACGAGATACCAGTTGCTCAAAAAGAATCCGGTGCCTACCAAGATGAACAATATCCCTCGGAGAGTAAAACTCAAATTCCAGTCGAAATACCTGCATCCTACCAATCCTGTAAAGATGATCAATCCAAAGTTCATGATCTGTAAGTCATTCTCCTTTAGTCCTTTATGGATATATGTGATGCCGTATCCAAGGGCTACGAAGTTCACCAACACATAAGCAGATGGCTGGGAAATGATCCCGAGAGGGATCAATGCCGCGATAATGAGGAATAAATAACCAATGGGGTCTTGCCAACGATCAATTTTAACTCGATGAAACTTCACAAAGGTGAACACAGCGATTACGAGCAGAAGGATGATGTAAAAAAGCTCATCTTGCTCCATCAAGTTATGTGCTCCGGTCCCATATCGTTCCAGCGCTTCCCAAAACCATTCGAAGGTGATCCCGAGCAGAAGTCCCATACTTCCAATGGCTCCAATGATCTTCCATCCATTGTTAATGGTACGGTGAAAGATACCGGCGCTTCCTGTGTGATAGAATACACCTCCCATGAGTAGATAAGTAATGACTGTCAACTCTTCGGCTCTGTTATTGATGATCCCAAGACTCACGGTCAACGAGAGTGGTATGAGCCAATTGAGAAAACTAACTGTGTTGGAGCGAGAATTCTGACTCAGAGAACCAAGATAATACGGCATGACCAGGAGTAGGAAAGGCCAGTAGAGCCACTCCGGCATTTCTCCCGAGAAATAACCCGTATTCATCGCATAGCATGTGGTGAGAACTAAATGTAGAATGGCTGCCATGCCACTTCGAAATAGATAGATCAGTGCAAATCCCAGAAGTATCCACGTGCTTAGGAGTCCGGCAACGCTTCCTTGTATGTGATAGATCTGACTGATGAGAGAAATACAGGCACCAATACTCAAATAAATGAGTACACCTACAGTCTCTTTAAATGCTTTACTATCCGGGCGTTTCAAGAGTACCCAGAATCCCAGGATCTGTGAAATGACAAGTGGAGTAAATGCCAGGATCGTCTTCGTCAACCGGCTCAGTTCGTCCCAATTGTGAGCAAGGATCAGGATGATACCCAATCCTACAAGCAATGCGCCAAGAACTCCAAATATCACACGCTGTCGTGGGGAATTCTTCAAATGCTCCTGACGGTAGAATTCCCGAATGTTATCAGACTGCTCTGCACTGATCAGACCCTCTTGTTCCAATCGGGTCAACTCTTTGATCACGTCCTTTGCCACATATCAAAGAACGTCACTTTGGTCCTATCGGATATATCTTACCTCCCAAGGTTATACCGCTGTATATCTTCTGATCGGTAGGTTTTATTGTCCCCAATGGCTTGTATCAAGGGAGGCTGATACTTTACAGTCACTGCACATCCAAGCATGACATTTCCTCTTGACAACCTCAAGGGTAGTTCCACGATATCCTTTCTGTCTAGCTTTTTAGTACTGCTCTTCGCCCAGCGCAGATCCTGGATCACGCCTTGAACAACCGGTATGGAGTAGCTCGTATCCTGATAGCCCAGATAACGAACCTGCAGCTGGATATCACCGGCCAGACTTGTATCGGTTAATGGTATCTTGAAATAGCCGTTTTCGTCTGTAAAGGATCCATAGATCACTACATCCTTATCATTGCGCATAACCACAGTTGCAAAGGGAATTGGCTCATCTGATTCATCATCGACGATCCGCCCTTCGATCTGTTGGATCTTTTTCTCAGGCTCGCTTTTCAATGAAGGAACGATAGTTTGCCCTTTTTCATCGGTGCCTTGAGCAAATGTCTTTTTCACCTGTAAGTATAAGATCATACAAGCGCTAATTGCCCATCGCATAATCCGACCTGCATAAACACTCACCGATCTCCTTTTACTAACAGTTCGAATGCATGGGGCTTCCGGACTCTTATTGATCCGCTCCACGATTTGTTCATCGGAAAGTTTGCCAAAGTCAAGAACGACCTTGTCGCACTTGCTGCAATGGCGTCCACATTCGGTTGGAGTCATTCCCGACCATGATTCGGAGCAGGGTTTGGTGAATGTGAAGAGTGTAGGTTCGGCGGGTTGAAAAAATCTCATGACTCTAAGATCGTCCATGAGATCATAACGATGCCCAAAATCTTGACGGGAGGGAGGGCCGGATTTATGAGCGGGAAACCGTGATTATTTTAATGGTGGCCGCTCGATCTTGTCTTTGACCAGGAACACGCTTTCAAAATCTTCCTCCAATTTGCGAAGCATTGGTTGCGCTTCAAGCTGAGAATAAAAATTCCCCACACGAACTCTCCAATAAGGCTGTGAATAAGGCATATAGACCTGGTAAAACATGTCGGGATAGAGCGAACGGAATTTATCCTTCACCTTCTGAGCGTTATTCATATCAGCACCGAAGAACAGTTGGATCCGATAACCATCGAGTTCTGTGGAATCGTACGATTCTACCTTTTGAGCGATACGCTTATCGAGTTCATCGGCACCAATGATCTCCACTTTGCCTTGCTGGGCAAAACTGCCGAAAGCACCTAATATGAGGGCGATCAAGAAAGAAGTTCGAAAGGATCTGCTCATAAGCTTCACAAATAGTTCATACTACCTGATACAAGAACGAAGCCAAGTTACAAATCCTTGCCGTGACACTTCTTGTATTTTTTTCCACTTCCACACGGACAAGGGTCGTTCCGACCAACCTTCTTCTGCGCTTTCATAGGTTGCACACGCTCGCGTGGCCCTTCTTGTTGCTGGGCTGGAGCGGCACCACCACTGAAATCATCCGGGCGACTGGTCTTTACATTGGAAGGTTGAGATCGCACCTGACGAGCTTCACGCATTTGGCCCGGATCCTGATCCTGAACGTAACCACGGAAGAGGAGAGAGAGCGTCTCAATGTTCAGTTTGGAGATCATATCCTTGAACAGGTTAAAAGACTCCAGCTTATAGATCAAAAGGGGATCCTTCTGTTCCAGACTCGCGTTGTTGGCCGCTTGTTTCAGATCATCCAGCTCTCGTAAGTGCTCTTTCCAATTCTCATCGATATTGGCCAGAGCGACCATACGCTCAAAGGAGTTGATCAATTCAACACCATTCGTATCCAGCGCTTTTTGCAGGTCCGTGACCACATTCACTCCTTTTTGTCCGTCGGTGAACGGAACAAGGATCCTGTGGAGGTCCTCGCCTCGCTCGTCACGGATACGTCGCAAGACCGGAGTGGTGTGCTCTTTGACGAATTCGTTCTTTTTGTTGTAGTGAGCTACGCATTGATCAAAGGCTTGCTGAACCACCTCATCATGTCGGCTCTGTGCGAATGATTCTTCGTCAAATTGTGGCTCGTAAGCCAAGGTCCGTAGAAACTCCAGTTTGAGTCCTTCCAGATCCGCTTCGGGATGGTAGAATCCAACTTGTTCTTCGCAATAGTCGTACAGCGCATTATTGATGTCCACACTCAGTCGCTCCCCATACAAGGCATGCTTTCTTCGTGCATAGATCACCTCACGTTGTTTGTTCATCACATCGTCGTATTCCAGCAGGCGCTTACGAATACCGAAGTGATTTTGCTCTACCTTTTTCTGTGATCGCTCAATGGTCTTGGTGATCATGGAGTGTTGGATCACTTCACCTTCCTCATATCCGAATCTGTCCATAACGCGGGCCACTCGATCGGAACCGAACAGACGCATCAAGTTATCTTCAAGTGATACGAAGAATTGAGATGCACCCGGATCTCCTTGTCGACCGGCACGACCGCGAAGCTGTCGGTCTACCCGACGTGAATCGTGACGTTCTGTACCAATGATGACCAGTCCACCAGCAGCGATCACTTCCGGACTCAACTTGATATCCGTACCACGGCCCGCCATGTTCGTAGCAATGGTCACAGCTCCCGGATTACCGGCTTCCGCTACGATCTCGGCTTCTCGTTGGTGCTGCTTAGCGTTCAGAACATTGTGCTTCACCTTTCGGATGTTGAGCATCCGACTCAAGGTCTCAGATACTTCTACCGATGTGGTACCAACCAGGATAGGCCGACCTTGCTCGCTGTATTTCTGAACTTCCTCGATCACTGCATTGTACTTCTCGCGCTTGGTCTTGTAGACCAGATCCTCTAAGTCTGCACGGATTATAGGCTTGTTCGTTGGAACAACAACCACATCCAATTCGTAGATCTCCCAGAATTCACCCGCTTCCGTCTCCGCCGTACCGGTCATACCGGAAAGCTTATGATACATTCGGAAGAAGTTCTGCAAGGTGATCGTGGCAAAGGTTTGAGTAGCTGCCTCCACCTTGACATTCTCCTTGGCTTCGATCGCTTGGTGCAGTCCGTCACTATAGCGACGTCCTTCCATCACACGACCTGTTTGCTCATCGACGATCTTCACCTTGTTGTCCTGAACAATGTATTCCACATCCTTCTCGAACAGAGTGTAAGCTTTCAGGAGTTGGTTGATCGAGTGTATGCGTTCCGATTTTACTGCAAAGTCACGCATCAACTCGTCTTTGCGCTTCAGTTTGTCTTCGTCGCTCAGACTCGATTTTTCGATATCCGCGATCTCGCCTCCTACATCAGGAATGATGAAGAAGTTCTTGTCTTCACCGGAACCGGCGATGAGCTCGATCCCTTTGTCGGTTAGTTCAACTTGATTATTCTTCTCGTCGATAGAGAAATACAGTTCCTCATCCACTACATGCATTTCCTTCTGTTGATCTTGAAGGTAATGTGCTTCCGTTTTGAGGAGGAGCTGCTTCATCCCAGGCTCTCCCAGGAATTTGATCAGCGGCTTGCTCTTTGGAAGTCCGCGATAGGCGCGATAGAGTAGGAGCGCTCCTTCTTTTTCACTCTTAGTTCCGATCTGTCTTTTGGCGTCGGACAAAGCTTGGTTCAAATAGCGCTTTTGGGCATCTACCAATTTCTGGATCCTCGGCTTGAGTTCACCGAATTCGTGTTGATCTCCCTTAGGTACAGGACCGGAAATGATCAAAGGAGTACGCGCATCGTCGATGAGAACAGAGTCAACCTCATCTATCATCGCGTAGTGATGCTTGCGTTGTACCAGATCATCTGTCGCGTGTGACATATTGTCGCGCAGGTAATCGAAACCGAACTCGTTATTCGTTCCGTATGTGATATCGGCTTGGTATGCTTTACGTCGTTCGGCTGAATTCGGACGGTGGTAATCGATACAATCAACGCTGATCCCATGGAATTCGAAGATCGGTGCGTTCCACTCGCAGTCACGACGAGCGAGATAGTCGTTCACTGTAACGATATGTACACCTCGTTCTCCGAGGGCATTCAAGTATGCCGGAAGTGTAGAAACAAGTGTTTTACCTTCCCCTGTGGCCATCTCCGCGATCTTACCCTGGTGTAGCACCACACCACCCATCAACTGTACGTCGTAGTGAACCATGTTCCAATTCACTGTAGCACCTGCTGCATCCCAGGACGTTGCGTATACGGCATCGCTGCCTAGTATCTTCACATTCTCTTTGACTGCGGCGAGATCCTTATCGAATTCGTTCGCTGTTACAACTACTTCATCCAACTTAGTGAATCTTCGCGCAGTTTCTTTGACCACCGCAAATGCTTCAGGGATCAATTCTTCCAAGATGACCTCAAGTTCCTGGTTACGCTGCTCTTCCAGTTCGTCAATACGGTTGTAAGATTGCTCCTTCTCAACGACCTGCTCATAAGAGGCCTGTTCGATCTGTTCCTTGAGTTGTGCGATCTCCGAGTCTATCTCATTCAAGTGATCCTTGATGCGAGATTTGAACTCCAGAGTTTTACCTCTAAGCTCGTCATTGCTCAAGGATGTATAAGACTCGTATTGCTCATTTATAAGCCCGACATAGGGTTCAAGATCTTTGACGTCTCGTTCGGACTTGCTGCCGAACATACTTCCTATGCCTTTTACTATGTTGCCAAACATATAATTCGATTTAGATGGTCGCGGTGATCATTGAATGTCTAAAACAATGCCACGCTTGGAATCTGCACATCTGTCAGTTCACAAGCGCAATTTAGTCCTTGTGAGGGCTGAAGGTGAAAGAGGAGAGAATTTGAAAGTTGCCGATCCGATCTATTCGGTATCCTTCATAGTATAGACTTGCTGGAAATTGTCTCCGGCAAAGTCGTAACGATATTTCATCTCATTATCGGTGATACTCTCGAAGAGAAAGTTGTAGCGATTCCCACTGTAATCCACCACAGCCATTGTGTCACCGTTATTCTTCCAATTCCAGGTACCGTCAAGCGACTTATTGATACGGTAGATCTTGCCGTCAGTGATGAACTCCATATTGGCCCCACCTGAGGAAAGTGTTGGATACCATGCCTTGTCGTATAACTTCTCTTTCGTTGCGTCGTTCAGCTTACCTGTGCTCGTATTGTTCTTGTCGGCCGAATCGTCGCCACAAGAGCTCATGGTTAATAACACAGAAAGAGAGAAGCCTACAACAATAGCGCGAAGTACTGATTTCATTAGAATATTCTTTGATTTATATTGTTTGATTATGGTCGCCAAAACTAGTTGTATTTAGGGTCAAATACAATAGCGAACAATGGATCATTCACTCGATTCGAGAAGCTGTCCGTTGTCCCATTTTTCCACCCGGATCTTTTGACCTTTATGACTGTAATAGGTCCATGTACCGTCTTTCATTCCGTAGTTGAACGAGCCTTCACTCTTACCGAACAAACGGTTATTCCCGATGGTCCATTTGCCATGCCGTTTCCCCTTTTCGTAGACCCCGAAGGTCTTGGTACCATCATCGGCGGCATTCTCTATCCACTCACCTTGTTTCAACCCATCCACATACTCACCTTCGGTGTCGAGCTTGTTATCGACGTATTTCACGTAGTGACCATGCAATATCCCGTTCTCGTAGTTCTCCACTTCAATCTTGCGGCCGGTGAAGTCATACTGTGTTTTGGGCCCATGCAATTTCCCCATCTTATAGGTTTCGCTGCTCAAGCGGTTGCCATTTACATCATAGACCGTTTTCAAACCATCCGGATAGCCATCTGAGAAGTTGGATTCTTCCCCAACTCGCCCGTTGATATGGAATACGTAGGTAGGACCGTGGCGAAGCCCGTTCTTGTAGTTCACCTCTTTGCGTTTTTTGCCGTTTTCATTGTAGGACGTGGTTTTCCCTTCAGGTACTCCCATTTTGAACATGGCTTCCTGTTCGATATTTCCATTCCGAAACCACAGGGTGACCGCTCCATTTTGTTTTCCATTGGAGTAGGTGGCCTGCTTCATAGGGCGACCGGTATTGTAATAAGAAGCATACGCACCGTCCAATTCGCCATTCACGTAGTTGGCGTCTTTTTCGGGATTTCCGTCTTCGTACCACGACTTGTAGTAACCATGGATCTTTCCATTCCGGTATTGTACTTCCTGGTCTCTGCGCCCATTCTCGTGCCAGCTTCTGAACATCCCGTGGATCATCCCATTTTGCCAATCAACCTCCTGCCACTTTTTTCCGGAGGGATAGAGCAGTGAGCTCGTTCCTGTAAAAGGTTTACCTTGAAAGTAATACGTTTTCCCTTTGCTCTCGAGTTCTGTGAAGGGCACTCGTCTTTTGCCCTGAGCACTGGCATGCCATGCAAAAAGCATGATCGTCAATATGGTAGTTAGAATTTGTCGGCCCATACGAAGTATATACGGGGTCAAAGGTAGATGTATTGTGCGAGTGGCGTGCATTGCGTTATCCACTGCAAGCACCGTTCCAGAGGAACGGGAATCGAGTTCTGTTCTAAAAGCTTGTGCGTTCAGATTTCATTAGTACTTCACAGGGGCAAATCGTATTTTTGCCGCCCATTTCAACGGTATTGGATCAGTTCATTTTTCTTGCGACAAATTGGGGCGAAGCTGGATTCTTCGGGGGATTTCTCGTGCTGGTGCTCTTTGTGCTGATGCTCGATCTGGGAGTCTTTTCAAAGGACAACCATGAGGTATCGTTCAAAGAAGCCATCGCCTGGACGTCCGTGTGGGTTTCTTGTGCAATTGCCTTTTATTTTTTCCTGAGGTTCAAGGGTGAGATCATTCACAATGTGGAGAACCTCGATCAGCTGCGGGAATTGATCGCATACCATCATCACCCTATTGATGTAAATGGGAAAGACTTCACTGCCCTATTGAGCGAGTATCGAAGGACCATTTCCATTGAATATTTGACAGGATATTTCATTGAATACGCGCTTTCGGTTGACAACATCTTCGTGATGCTCTTGATCTTTCAGGCATTTCACGTGCGTGAACGCTATTACAAACGCGTGCTGTTCTGGGGAGTGCTTGGTGCTGTGGTCATGCGATTCGCGTTCATTTTCCTGGGTGCAACCATCATACATCGTTTTCATTGGATTTTATACGTTTTCGGAGGTTTCCTGATCTACAGTGGATTGCGCATTTTCTTTAAGAAGGATGACAACAATTTTGACGAGAAGAATCACCCCGTAGTTCGTCTGGCAGGTAAGGTCTTCAATGTGTTTCCGAGGTATATCGGTCAGAACTTTTTCGTGCGCAAGGATCGAAAACTCTTCGTTACGCCACTATTCATAGTGCTGTTGGTGATCGAATTCAGCGACGTGATCTTCGCGATTGATTCGGTCCCTGCCATATTCGTGGTGACCAAGGATCCATTCATCGTATTCTTCTCGAACATTTTTGCGATCATGGGGCTGCGATCCATGTTCTTCCTGTTGGCCAATATCATGCACTACTTCTACTATTTGAAGTATGGTCTTGGAGTGCTGTTAGCGTTTATTGGCTGCAAAATGGTATTCCACGAGTTCATGAAAGACACCTTGGGGATCGACAATATCATGTCTCTTTTGATAGTAGGAGGGATACTCCTGGTAAGCGTGGTAATCTCAATGCTCTTTCCTCGAAAGCACTGATGCTTTATCGGCGATCAACTCAAGATCCTGATCGGTCATACACCGAAAGTGGCCTTTCGGACAACGGTCAAAACCGATCTTAGAACAAGGTCGGCATTTCAATCCATCTACCTCGAACATCACCGATCCTTCTCCCGCTTTGTATGGATACATTCCGAACGAAGGAATAGTATTGCCCCAAATACTAAGCACATTTTTGCCGAAGGCTGCAGCGATATGCATCATTCCGGTATCATGTGTGATCACTCCGGAAGATCGTTTTATTGCCAGTGCACTTTGCAACAGACTCAATTCGCCGCACATATTCACGACATTTTCGAAGCGTTCAGCTAAA
Organism: Sphingobacteriia bacterium; assembly: GCA_008080835.1. GTDB lineage: Bacteria > Bacteroidota > Bacteroidia > NS11-12g > UBA9320 > VMDK01. The sequence continues at coordinate 10,716 of VMDK01000096.1, forward strand.
GTCTTCCCGAGCACCTGATCTTCCGGTCCACCCAGAAGAACGACGGTTCCCTGAGCTTTGGACAGCAATTCCGCAATGGAAGCTGGTGGAAGTTTCTTGGTAGCGTGTTGACCACCGATAGCGAAGCACACGTAGACCTCAGGGAGTTGCCCAAGTGCAGTGTCATCCAAGTCATCAGGTAGGTAAAAGTCCAGTCCTTTATCATCGTTCTTTACACCGAGATCTTCAACAGTCCGCAAGTAGCGGTTGACAATATGAACATCGGGCAATCGATCGACCTTTAGATTAACCATTAGCCACTTTTCGACATTGATCTTATCAAATGGGTTTCGCTTCACACCGAGGCTCAAGGCTAGTCTTCTGCTGCGAAGGTTGTTGTGTAGATCAATGATCCGATCAAAGCCTTCTTCCTCTAAACGAGATATAAATTCATGCCAGTCATCGCCCAATGCGTGTACGGTATGAATATGTGGATTGTGGGTAAGGAGAGAAACGTAAGATGCCTTTGTAGCGAAGTGTACCACGACGTTTGGAAGCTGTTCTTTCAAACAGCGAACGACGGGCGTACATAGAACGATATCACCAATAGAACTGAACCGTACAACGAGTACCTTCACTCTGCGAAGTTAAGCTTCGATCACTTGAGTGCGCTCTACCACGTAGTACTGCATTTCGCGCCCGATCACTTTCACATTCTCACCTTCGGTGATGAATTCGCCCATGGTCTTGGCCGGGACGATCTCTTCTCCCAGTTTGATCTTACCCATAGGTCGCAGATCGGTATGGGCAGTTCCAAACTCGATCGCTTCTTTCAACTCATTCGTGGAGACATTTGCCTTGGCATCCTGCAGGGTAGAGCTGAGGACCAGTCTTTGGAATAGAGGTGTATTCAGGAATCCTCTTCCCATGAATATTATTCCGATGATGAAACCCGTCAGAGCTCTGACTACCTCACCGCTTTCGGTATAGCTGAAATCAAATTCTACGTTTCGTATCAGGCTCAGTATGAGAGCAGTAACAGTGAGGACGAGTCCGGATATCCCTGCGGCTCCAAAGCCGGGGATCACGAAGATCTCGACTGCGATGAGCACCAATCCTACGAAGAATAAGAGTATCTCCCAATTGGCCGCCAGTCCTTCGAGGTACAGCGGAGCGAAGTATAGCAATGCTGCAGCCACAGCAGCTGCAAGTGGGAAACCGATTCCCGGGGTTCTGATCTCAAAAAAGATCCCCCAGAAGATGAACATGATCAATATACCGCTGATCACCGGGCCACTCAAAAAGCCGATGAGTCTGTCCATGGCACTTTTCTCGACCTTGATGATTCGATAATTGGTGACGTTTTCTCTCTTAAGGAGTTCACTGATCGAACCAACCTGTCCTTCGCAATACTTGTTCGCAATGGCTTCTTCCGGAGTGAATGCGATCACTTTGCTGCTGTCGACCACACCAGGAACTACAGTTCTGGGATCCACCATTCCCTCAGCAATAAGCGGATCTCTAACCCAGACATAAGTAGTATCAATCCCAGAGATCACAGTATCTTTTCCATGGCTTTCGGCTGTGGAGCGCATGATGCTGCGCATATAGCTTTGGTACTTATCCGGGAGTACATTGCCTTCTGCATCTACTACTGTAGCAGAGCCCATACTTGCACCGGGTGCCATGTATATCTTGTCACACGCGATGGAGATCAAGGCGCCAGCAGAAGCAGCGTTCTTGTCGATGAATACATATACTGGTTGCGGGGCGTTGAGTATGGCAGTTCTTATGGAGTCGGCATCAGTGAGCAGCCCTCCGAAGGTGTTCATATGGATCACTACAAGATCCGCTTCTTGCTCCCGAGCGATTCGCAAGCCTTTGTCCACAATTCTCGTGGCCGAAGGAGCGATCTCTTCCTTGATGTCGAATTGAACGATCCTGACTGAATCCTGGGCCATTGAGATCATTGAACTCAGGAGTATCATCAGGAGGACATGCAAGTGTTTCATTTAGTCAACAGTTTGATATTTACTATGGATAGGACTCCTGCAAAATACAGCTATTTCGCTAACACATGGAGTAATTTTGTCCAACGTCAAGATTTATCAGACCTAAGTAGAACAGTTGTTGCGGTATCTTCCGTAAAACGATCAAATGACCATGACACGAAGCATCTTTATCATTACCCTTTTCTGTGCGTTGAGTGTTCAGGCTATTGCCGGACCAGTGGATTCAGTGGGGACCGTTGTGAAGAAAGGGAAGTTGTTCATTCTTCACAAAGTAGACAAGGGACAGGGCTTATATGCGATCAGCCGGAGGTATTATGTCAAGGTCGACGATATCTTGAGCGCTAATCCCGGCGCAAGTAAAGATCTGGTTCTGAACCAGGAGCTACTTATTCCTACCGGTAAAAAAGCTCCAATGGAGCAAAAGGTGGTCAAGGATTACTTCAAGAAAGACAAGAGCTCTGAGTCCGTCGAGACCAATGAGAACACCCGAGGCACATTTGCGAAGTATCACACTGTGAAGAAGGGAGAAACCCTCTTCGCCATTTCGAGAATGTACAATACCAAGGTCGACGTGATCAAATCACTGAACGATCTCGAATCTAATGAACTCAAGGAAGGCCAGAAGCTTCTGGTCCCGATGACCAAAGCCGAGGAAAAAGCGATCGAGAAGCACGAAACCACCGGAGAGGATAAAGTTGAAAGGAAAAAGGAGATAAGTAATGAAGGGTTAGCAGGAGAAGCTGAGGTTCAGTTTGGAAGAGAGTCAGAAGTCGTAGAAGTCTCGGAGATTTCGGGCAAATACGAGTCCCGGACCGATTATATCGAAGAGTTTGACATGCAAAAGACTTGGGAGCGAGGCGTGGCTCAAGTTGGAGGAAGCGGAGCTGTAAATACCTCCAAACGGGTGGCTTCGCACCATGCTGCGGAGATCGGAACTACCATCATGGTCACCAATCCTGCGAATAACGATGCCGTCTTTGTGAAGGTCGTTGCTCATCACAAACTTGACAAAAACAAAGCGAACGTGATAATTTTGAGCAATTCAGCTGCCTCTCACATTGAACTGGAGAATGGAGCAGCTGTAGAGATCAGCTTTGCAAAATAATCAGAAATATACCCTGGATATTGGTGGTATTCTTGCCATCACCGGGCTATTCATTACCTTATTCGGAGCACCTTTGAGTCGTGCTATGGTCAGCATTGGCACAGCTGTGTTTGCCGCTGCACTCATCGCCTGGAGTATTCGGTCTCAATGGAAATTGTCAGTGGCTTCGAAGAGGATGTTGCTCATTGTAGGAATCCTAGTGATCGTCTCGGTCATAGATAATTTGCGGAGTCCGGTTGAAGGTAAACTGCTGTATCAATTCATCTTGATCGTTCCTCTTATCCTCGTGGCACCTGTGATCATGAACTTGAGGATCGATCATCGTATGGTCCGAGGTGTTTTTCTGTTAGTGATGCTGTTGTTCACCATTATGGCTATTTGGAGTTCAGTGAACTATTTCCTCAACCGGGATGAGATTGACGCCATGTTGCTTCAGTCGAAGCACGTTCCACTGGTCACGCGTATGCACCATATCTATTTCGGATTATTCCTCGCTGCGCTTTCTTGGGTTGGTATTCATTATGGCGTACGCAGTAGATCGACCATGAGATACTTCTTTTTTGGAATGTCAGCTGCCATGATGGTATCAATGCATGTGTTGAGCAGCCGAACAGGTCTTCTGGGATTTTATGCTTCCGCAGGTATATATCTCGTAATGATCTTAGGAAGAAGCACATCTCCGCGTCTGAAACTGAGATTGATCACGGCAGCCATTTTGTTGCCGCTTCTTTCGGCACTATTAATTCCTTCGGTGCGAATGAAGATCGAAAACACACGAGAAGACATAGCTTCACTGGCAGAAGGTGGAGAAGAACTCAATTTCAAGTCCTTCGCAATGCGCACGGAATCCTGGAAGGCGGGATGGTCGGCTATCAAACAGAACTGGCTCTTAGGTGTGGGCAGCGGAGCTTATGAAAGCGCTGTGGCAAAAGGATATGAGGAGATCCATACGCCATTGTTTGTCCAAAATCGCATATCTCCTCACAATCAGTTCCTGGATTCGTGGCTGAGATGTGGCGTGCTCGGATTGCTCCTGTCGATATCGCTTTTTGTGATCCCGTTCGTTAGAAAGATTCGACATCGGTCTGATGTGTTTTGGCCACTTTGGGGATTGACAGTCAGCGCATTCATGGTGGAAACCGTCCTGCAGCGCCAATTGGGTGTCATCTGGTTTGCCATCTTCTATTTTCTTTTTTTCGTCGAAAAACCGGAACGGAAGTCCCCTGCTCAGAACTAAAATCTTCAGAATCCCGTTACATTTATTGAAATGTTCACGGAATTGAAGATTCCGCTATATGTTTGTTCAAAACCATGCGAGTACGACTTAGCTTATTGATCATCGCCATTATCGGAGCCATTGGAAATGCCAGCGCTCAGAGAGACACGGAAGTGACTGACCGGATCTTTGTGTCATTCAATACATCCACGTATACAGATTTCGTGACAACACCTGTTCGAATGGTCTCCACTGTAGTGGGACATGATCCTAACCCGAACGATCCCAGCGGTCCCGGGATTCCGGTAAGTGCAGAGGTACCTTATCAAAGCCAGGGCTGGAGCTTGTTCTCAATAGGTATTGAACCACGCTTCAATTTGTACGAAATGAGCGAGGAAGCTGCCGTTGCAGTTTCTGTTCCATTCTCTTTTGGGATGCATCAGGTTTTCCCGAAGAGCAACGACCTTGGAGGTTCAGAGTCGTTTGGGGGAGTGCAGATCCCATTATTAGCCAAGCTGTACCTCGGCTCTGGATCGACCTACGATAGCGAAAAGAATTTTGGTCTTTCACTGGGTTTTGGATTTGAGTTCAACAAACTCGGACTCATCACGATCGGGCAATCGGATGGTGAAGACGGTACTTCAGGTTGGATGATGCCGGTCGCATCTCTTGGAATTCACTTTTGGAGAGGGACCATGCCTGCAGAGATCAATCTTAAATACGGGTTCGGTGGAACGGAGAAGTACTACATTGACAAGTACGGAGACCACCTAAAAGATGATTTTGGCAATTTGACGAGCAAATCGTCACGCGCATCTTCGTTCAAACTTTCATTCGGTTACTTGCTGAATTATTGACAAGACCTTTTCGGAATTTGTCTGGCACAATTCTTTTCAGTTGGTAAACTGAGCATTCTCATTCTCCTTCCTTGTTCAAGCGTAGCGCCGGGTGTATCTTCGAGGCTTCTGAAATCTTCATGAGTAAAGACAAGATCAACAGAGAGATCAGCTGGTTATCGTTCAACGAGCGGGTCCTCCAGGAAGCCGAAGACGTCAACGTTCCACTAGTAGAACGGATGCGTTTTCTCGGAATATTCTCCAACAATCTGGATGAATTCTTCAGGGTACGTGTGGCCACCGTCAGACGCCTGATCCGATTCTTCAAAAAGAAGAAAAAGATCGCCTTGAAAGAATCGCCACAAATGGTCATGAACCAGATCTACGAGATCGTATTACGTCAGCAGTTGAGGTTCAATGAGACTTACGAGAGCATCCTTCGGGAGCTGGAGAGAGAGAACATCTTCATCATCAACGAACAAGAGCTTGATCCCGAGCAAGAGATCTTCGTTCGCGATTATTACTTGAGGAAGGTAGAGCCCCTCATTGTTCCGATCATGTTGAAGAAGTTGAAGTCATTCCCCAAACTGGAGGAGGATTCTATCTATTTGTTCGTAGCATTTTCAGATACGGAAAGACCCAAGTCCAAGCAGTACAGTTTGATCAAAGTGCCGCGTGGTTCTTTGAGTCGTTTCGTGGTACTCCCGGAACGAGATGGAAGGAAGTACCTCATTTATCTCGACGATGTGATCCGGATGAATTTCTCCAGAGTATTCTACATCTTCAATTACAATCAGATCGAGTCGTATATCATCAAGATCACTAGAGATGCGGAATTAGATCTCGACGACGACGTGGTAAAAGGGTTCTACGACAAAATGAAGAAAAGTGTAGAACAGCGCAAGGATGGAGATCCAGTGCGTTTCATCTACGATGAAGATATGCCGTTGGAATATGTGGAATACCTCTTGAATAAACTCAATCTGGTAGAGGAAGAAAACATCATACCAGGTGGCCGATACCACAATTTCAAGGACTTCATGAAGTTCCCTGATTTCGGGAACAAGCGCTTTAAACACCCCAAAACTCCACCGTTAAAACACAAGGAACTGGAACAAGGACCTACTATTCTTGATGTGATCGAGAAACAGGATGTCATGCTTCACTATCCGTACCAGTCCTTTGACTACGTCATCGATATGCTTCGGGAGTCGGCTATTCACCCTAATGTGACGTCAATTAAGATCACGATCTATCGCTTGGCAGATGATTCGAAGATCATCAATGCCTTGGTCAATGCTGCCAAGAATGGGAAAGAGGTCACAGTCGTGATCGAATTACAGGCTCGCTTCGACGAAGAGGCCAATATGCAGTGGGCAAAGAAACTCACTGAAGAGGGTGTGAAGATCGTCCTTGGGATCAGCGGCTTGAAGATCCACTCCAAGCTCATTCTGATCGAAGGTAAAAAGCGAGGGAAGATCACACAATTCGCTCATATCGGTACCGGAAACTTTCACGAGGGTACAGCAAACGTATACAGCGATATATCACTTCTCACATCAGATCCAAGGATCACTCAAGAGGTGGGTAAGGTGTTCGACTTCATAGAAAGGCCCTATTTGCCGACGCATTTTGACCATCTGCTCGTCAGTCCGATCTTCAATAGAAATAAGTTGATCGCACTGATAGACCATGAGATCGAAATGGCCAAGGAAGGCGAGGAAGCCTGGATCAAGCTCAAGCTGAACAGTCTGGTTGACGATTTAATGGTCGACAAGCTGTATGAAGCAGGAGAGGCCGGAGTGAAGGTCGATCTTATCGTACGAGGAATATGTTCGATCATTCCCGGAGAAGAAGGTATGAGCGAGAACATCAATGCCATCAGTATCGTCGACAAGTATCTCGAGCATACACGGGTGTATGTATTTGCAAATGGCGGTGATCCCAAATACTATATCTCTTCTGCCGATTGGATGACACGTAATCTGGATTCAAGGATCGAGGTAGGCGCACCAGTTTACGACGAGAAGCTCAAACAGGAATTGCATGACTTCCTGGATATTCAGTTTCACGATGGTGTGAAAGCTCGAAAATTCGATCGAAAGATGAGCAATGAATATGTACGATCTGGGGATAAAAAAATTAGGTCTCAAGTGGCATTTTATGAATATTTAACTGCCAAACTTACGGAGTGAATTATCTCAGATTTGCATCTATCGACATAGGCTCAAACGCTATACGCTTTTTGAGTAGTTACGTTTTCGAGACCGATAAAGGTCCGTATTTCAGAAAGGGTTTACTCGTGCGTGTTCCCATTCGTCTGGGTGAAGACGCATTCCGTTACGGAAAGATATCTACAGACAAAGAACATCGCATGACTGAAGCGATGATGAGCTTCAAACACCTGATGTCTGCAATGGATATTCATTCATACAAAGCCTTTGCCACATCAGCGATGCGTGATGCGGTCAATGGCCTGGAATTGGTTGAGCGTATCGAACAACATACTGGAATTCACATCGAGATCATTAGTGGAGAGAAGGAGGCTAGTGTGATCTCGGGGTCTCAACTCCCACATTTCATTGAGCAGGAGGAAGAGATGCTCTATATGGACCTTGGTGGAGGTAGTACAGAGTTCACGATCCTCAGGAAAGACGACTACGTTCAGGAGTCATTTAATATTGGAACCATACGTGAGTTGTTTCACAGTGTACATAGCAAAGAATGGAAGCGGCTCAAGAAATGGTTAAAATCTCAAGGGTTGCTCAAGAGTGGTATACCCATTTTAGGTAGTGGGGGTAACATCAACAAGATCTATAAGATAAAGCGACAGCACAACGACGCATATCACATCTTACCACAGGATCTTGCGGATTTCTACGACAGCATAAAAGACCTGAGCTATCAAGAACGCATCGTCAAGCATCAGCTGAATCCCGACCGGGCAGATGTGATCAAACCGGCATGCGAGATCTTCATGAAAGTAGTTGAGTTGGTAGATTGCCAAAAGATCTATGTACCTAAGCTCGGTCTGAGTGATGGTATCGTACGCGACCTGTACGAAGAATACATCGAAGAATCCAAACACGTGTACTACCCATAGAAAAGGGTTTCCCGCCAGACGAGGGCAAGCGGGATCCTAGTTAAGGATGGGTGGAATAGTGCGCAAGATCGGCAGATGATTTCAAAGATTTAGACGTATCGTGTCATATCTGTGGAGAAGCTCCCTAAAGCGATTGCAGATGTGTTCAAATTCCCTTTATATTTGATTTGACTCTTCAATAGAGAGAAGAACCAAACTATGTCTGAAAATTTAAGCAAACTATCCGGTCGAAAAGGACTGATCGACAACCTGTTCGAACGCCTTGGCCGCGAAGCAGCTGAAACCGGTACCCCGTCTGAAGAAGGGTTGCGGAATATAGCCAACGATTATCTGGTAGGGACCGCAAACGTATATGGTACGAGCAGTTTCTACGATTTTCTCCGTGAGGAGAATCAAGGAAAGCGCGTATATGTATGTAATGGAAGTGCATGTATGCTCGCCGGAACGCAAGATTCCCTAACTGAAGAGCTAGGTAAGCACTTCAAGAAGGAAGAGATCGGCAATATGTGTTGCCTAGGGCGCTGTCATGAGAACGGTGCGTTCAACTATAACGGGAATAACTATTCAGCGAAAAGCAGTGACGAGATCGCTGATATAGTCAAGAATAAAACGGTGGTACCTGACAATTATAATGAAGGTTTCCACGGGAATACAGTATTTGACAAGGTCGCCAATTCATTGGAAGATCTGTCGAAATGCCTCAAAAAAGCCATTCAACTCGGTGATGAGTCGTTGTTGGAAGAAATAAAGATATCGGGAGTTCGTGGCCGTGGTGGTGCAGGATTCCCTGCCGGTTTCAAACTGGAGAGTTGTCGCAGGGAGCAAAGCGATGTAAAGTTCATCGTTTGCAACGCCGACGAAGGAGACCCGGGTGCTTTTAGCGATCGCTGGTTGCTGGAGGAGCGTCCATGGTCGGTGATCGGTGGAATGATCCTGGCCGGATTTGCCACAGGTGCCAATTGGGGAGCTCTCTATATCAGAGCGGAGTATCCCGAAAGCATTCGCATTTGTAAGGATGCTATCGATGAATGTTACAAGAATGGACTACTTGGAGAGAATATCCTCGGTGGCCCAAATACGTTTGACCTCAAGGTCATCGAAGCACAAGGAGCATATATCTGCGGGGAGGAAACTGCGTTGCTGTCTTCCATTGAAGGTCAGCGACCTGAAGTGCGCGTAAGACCGCCATATCCAACACAGGAAGGATTGTTCGCAAAACCGACCGTGGTGAACAATGTGGAGACACTTTCGTGCTACACATTCGTGGCTGAGTACGGTGGACAGGAATTCAAGAACAGAGGAACAGAGAGATCCACCGGATCGAAACTGATTTCATTGGACAGCTTCTTCAATCGCCCCGGTTTGTATGAAGTAGAGATGGGAACTCCACTGCGAACGGTAATCGACGAGCTTGGTGGAGGTTTTAAGCAACCGGTGAAGGCCATGCATATTGGAGGACCGCTTGGAGGTCTCGTTCCGGTATCTAAAATCGATGATCTCACGGTTGATTTCGAATCATTCAGTCAAAACGGATTCCTCCTGGGTCACGCATCAGTGATCTGTATACCCGAAGAATATCCGTTGGTGAAATACCTGGAGCATTTGTTCGAATTCACCGCTCATGAGAGCTGTGGCAAGTGTTTCCCATGTCGTTTAGGCTCTGTCCGTGGACAAGAGATGCTGAACAAGGCACAGCACGAAGAATACAAGATCGATCGGGAATTGATGGATGATCTGCTCGAAACACTCGAGACCGGATCCTTGTGCGCTTTAGGGGGTGGACTTCCACTGCCTATCAAGAATGCACTGCACTATTTCGATGAGGAATTGAAGGTCTATTTTAACAACTGAGAAAAGCTATGAGTACTGCATATATAAATGGTAAAGAATACCCGTTCCAACCGGGTGAGACGATATTGGCATTCACTAAGAGGTTTTGTGGCGACAAGTTCGTACCAACCTTGTGTGATGCACCGAACCTTAAACCCTTCGGTAGTTGTAGGGTCTGTAGCGTAGAGGTAGCATTGGAAGAGAATGGTCCCACTAAGACCATGGCCAGTTGCCACACACCGATCGGTGAGGGTATGCATATTTACACGCACAGCGAACCGGTCAAAAAACTCCGCAAGAACATCATCGAGTTGGTCTTGACAGATCACCCGTTGGATTGTCTCACGTGTGAAGTGAACGGAAACTGTGAATTGCAGGATGTAGCTGCTGATGTCGGGATCCGAAACGTGCGATATCCGGAAGGCAAGAACCATCTGGATCGCGAAAAGGACCTGAGTCACCCGTACATGACGTCCGACCTCAGTAAATGTATCAACTGCTACCGCTGTGTGCGGGCATGTGACGAAGTGCAGGGTCAGCTCGTTCTGAACATGGCTGGTCGTGGTTTTGATAACCGCATTATCAAAGGGATGGACCAGTCGTTCTTCGAATCAGAGTGCGTAAGCTGTGGAGCTTGTTCGCAAGCTTGCCCTACTTCAGCGATCAGCGATGTGTTTGCATCTAAAGCTGTTGTTGCCAAAGAAAAGACCAGAACTGTATGTACCTATTGTGGTGTTGGATGTAATCTGGAAGTAGCCAGTGATGGCTCGGGAGAGATCCTGAGTATTCAGGCACCATTTGACGCAGAAGTTAATCAAGGTCATACCTGTTTGAAAGGGCGTTATGCCTTCAAATTCTACGATCATCCGGAACGATTGCGCGATCCATTACTGAAGAAGAATGGAGAGTTCGTACCTATTTCATGGGATGAGGCCTATGACTTGATCGTCTCTAAGTTCTCTTCATTCAAGGAAGAGTTCGGACCGGATTCGGTTGCAGGAATTTCTTCATCACGTTGCACCAATGAAGAGAACTATCTGATGCAGAAGTTCATTCGTGCCGTGATGGGTACGAATAATATTGATGGATGTGCTCGAGTATGTCACTCACCAACGGCGCTTGGAATGCAAAGGACATTTGGTACCGGAGCAGCCACCAACTCCATCAGTGACTTGAAGTACACGGACTGTATCATGGTGATCGGAGCGAACCCAACAGATGCGCATCCGGTGACAGGAG
>VMDK01000020.1 GCA_008080835.1 Sphingobacteriia bacterium
AAATCTATCTCTTAACTTTATCCTGGTTTATTCCACTTTACTTTGACGGTTTACAGTCGTGAAGACGGCTTGAAGCTCTTGGAAATATTCAGCGAGGTCATGGGCAAGAAGCCCAAGATGTGGGGTGGTTCCATTGTTGGCTTCGGAGAATACCATTACGTGTATGCCTCGGGACAAGAAGGCGATTGGCCGGTTACCGGTTTTTCACCTCGCAAGACAAGTCTGTCTCTATACATCATGGCCGGTTTTGACAACTATGGTCCACTCATGGAGAAATTGGGTAAGCACAAAACCGGAAAATCGTGCCTTTACGTGAATAAGCTCGAAGACATCGATTTAGAGGTGTTGAAAACCCTGATCGCAGAGTCGAAGAACTACATGGAATCCAAATACGAAACCAAGTGACTTCTTAAGCCACCGGGTTCAGCACAATGCTCTCCACCGAGTAGTCAGCCTGATCCTTCTCGTGCATGAATTTCCTTTGGGCTTCGTCTTCCGATACAGCCCGGAAATAGGATCGGTGGATTTCGGATTCACCTGTGCGTTTCCAGGTCACGGTATACGAATTCTCCTGCCGCTCTGCTCTGGTAGATCGAACATAGTCCAGCATTTTACTCAGACAATCAATGCTGCTGCTCCCCTGCACGGTATGCATCAACATGTATTCGTCATGTCGCTCATTATAGGTCAGAACATTCAGCTTGATCGTTTCATCATCCGACATAAGGTTGACGTGGTAATCAAAATGACAGCTCACGCCGTTGTCTTCTCGTAGAATTTCAGAGATCTGATGTTGATACTTGATCTGTTCGAGCTTTTTGTGTTTGGGTGACATTCGGATAGATTTGCTGACAAATATCGTTCAATGCATCCGAACGCGTAAATCATGGAGCTGGGAGACGAGTACTTTATGAAACAGGCCCTGAAGGAGGCCAACAAAGCCTTTGACGAAGATGAGGTTCCGATCGGTGCAGTAGTGGTGGCCGATGGACAGATCATTGGACGCGGATACAATCAAAGCGCCCACCTCACAGACGCCACAGCTCATGCCGAGATTCTGGCACTAACAGCAGCCTTCCAATATATGGGGTCGCAGATCCTCGAAGATGCACAATTGTATGTGACAGTAGAGCCTTGTGCCATGTGTGCAGGAGCAATGAAGTGGTCACGAATAGGAAAATTGGTCTATGGAACCGACGAGCCAAAATCCGGTTATAGCCTGTACTCCCCCAACTTGCTTCATAAGAACACAGAAATTGTCAAAGGGGTTTTGCAAGATGAATCCCGCTTTTTAATGCAAGAATATTTCCGCTCAAAACGCTGATAAATCAACTAAATATCCGAACATGTCGAAGATCAAATACATCATACTTGGAGCCCTTCTGGCGGCTGCATTTTTCTATAACCCACCAAAGGAAGATTATTACGACAGGTTGCTCGACGACAAAGCCGGTCTAGGTGGCGAATTCCTGTCGGATATCAAACACAAACTGGTTGAAGAGGCGTACGAATACAACAACTACTTCTTGTTCGGCACATTGACCGAAAAGTCGTCAGGAAATGTGCAATACTACGGTGCTGCAGGGTTCATCTTCAACCCTTGATCACTTCACCTGAAGCAACTGCATTCGACCGTCAGGCGTGAGGTAATAGATCTCTCTTTTTGCAGGTGCCGGTTTCGGATAATCCATGAACTTCACCTTCATATTCAACGTGTACTGAATGGCCGGGCTTGTTACTTCCGGGTGTAAGATGACGTCAAAGTTCTCAAAGGAAAAATGGTTGTAATAGAGCGACGGTGAAGGAATTGTTTCGACGGTACTCGCTGAGCTTCCTTCCAACAAACTGTTGTAAGCCGGTTTGCTGAGTGGGTTATACTTATGGTATCGGGTGATCGGATAGATCGCTGTATTCGTTTCCGTCATCACCTTTTTCATTGTGTCCATTTTCAAACCGATCTGTTCCAGGTCCTTCAAATAACCTTCGAGGCACGAAATGGCTGCTTTGCGCATGCTGTCGAGATAGTTTTGAGTGACATCCGCGAAGTGATCCACCTTTACCAGATCGTAAATTTCGAATCCGGCTGCTGTTGAAGCGATCCAGTTGATCGACTCATAATCGGTATACCGAATGATCACGTTTTTCTCAATCTCGAAACCGATAGGAACTTCGTTAAAGCTCGTCGAGAATAGCCTTCGATCCTTCTCCAACCCATAGATCGGTGATTGTGAGATCAGGTCAACTGTGATATCAGTTCGCTTCACTCCTTTATCCAAAAGTGCTGCGATGAAATTATTGATTCGCTTATCCATCAATTCGTTAACCTTCACCACATTTTCGGCCACTTGCCTCACGTTGTATACTGCGGCATATGAAGTTGCCTCCACGTTCATGAGTACGTCCAGGTCAAACTGGATCTCATTGTTATTCACGAATTGTGACTTATTCCGCTCAAGTTGCTGGGTGGAATTCCTGCTTTCACGCACATAGTTCTGTTGTTCCTTCCATCGGTAGCTTTCGATCTTGATCTGGGCAAATGCGGATTGTGTGAGCACAAGCATTAACAGTACTCCGGTAAGTTTGATCTTGTTCATTTGGTGTGTGTTTTGGCTAGAGGCCCATTTCAGATTTGATAGCTTCCACGACCTCGGGATTCAATAACGTGGAAATATCCCCGAGATTATCTGTCTCACCTGCTGCCAATTTTCGAAGTATGCGACGCATGATCTTTCCGGACCTCGTTTTAGGTAATCCCGGCACGATATACATGCGCTCAGGTTTGGCTATGGGCCCTATAGTTTCAGAAACTAGATCCAGCACTTCCGTAAAGAGGTTCGGATAATTCTCAGAATGCTTCTCTAAGGTGAGAAATGCACAGATGGAATTTCCTTTCACCTCATGAGGGTATCCCACTACTGCTGCTTCGGCAACGGCTTTGTGCTCGTCGATCGCATCCTCGATCTCTGCCGTTCCCAGGTTGTGGCCACTCACGATCACAATGTCATCTACACGACCGGTGATCCTGTAGTCTCCGTCTGAGTCTCTACGACTTCCATCGCCAGTAAAGTAAAACCCTGGAAACTGGCTGAAGTATGTGTTGATATAGCGCTGATGATTCCCGTAAATAGTCCTTGCCATGGACGGCCATGGTTGCTTCATGCACAATCGACCTTCGGCCTCCATGTCAGGTATCTCAACTCCATTCTCATCCATCAGGACCGGTTGGATCCCGGGTAGTGGCAACGTAGCGTAGGTCGGTTTGATCGGTGTTACTCCCGCCAAAGGAGAGATCAGTATCCCGCCGGTTTCCGTCTGCCACCAAGTGTCGACGATCGGGCAGTCTCCTCCACCTATCTCCGTATTGTACCAATCCCATGCTTCCTGGTTGATCGGTTCTCCAACGGTCCCTAACACGCGCAGCGATTCCCTCGTTGTACGCGTCAAATGTGCGGGATCACACTGGGCGAGTGCGCGTATTGCAGTTGGTGCTGTATAGAAGATGTTCACCTTATACTTGTCGACGACATCCCAAAAACGTCCCATATCAGGATAAGCAGGCGTACCTTCAAACATGACCGTTGTGGCTCCTGCCGAAAGCGGCCCATACACGATATAGCTGTGCCCAGTGATCCAGCCTATATCCGCCGTACACCAATAGATATCACCCGGTTTGTACTGAAATACTTGCTGGAACGAATACGTGGTATAGACCATATATCCACCGGAGCTGTGGACCATTCCTTTTGGCTTACCTGTTGATCCGGAAGTGTAAAGAATGAACAGCGGGTCCTCAGAATCCATTTCTTCAGCGGGACATTTAGAGCTCTGGCCATCGATGAAGTCGTGCCACCAAATGTCGCGACCTTCAGTCATGGCACAGTCGTTATTGGCTCGATTCAGGACGACCACTGTATCGACACAGTCACAAGATTCCAAAGCCTGATCGACAATATCCTTGAGCGGAGTGACCTTCTCGCCACGAGGCCCGCCGTCTGACGTCAAGACCACAGAGCAGCTGGCATCGTTGATGCGGTCGGAAAGTGACTTGCTGCTAAAACCTGCAAATACAACGGAATGCACCGCTCCTATCCTGGCACATGCCAGAACAGCAAATGCCAGTTCAGGAACCATGGGCAAGTACAAACATACCCGGTCACCTTTCTTCACACCGATGCTCTTCAGGGCATTTGCAACGCGGCAAACCTCTGCATGCAACTCGTTGTATGTGAACGTTTTATGCTGTTCCCCGGGCTCATTTGGCTCCCAGATGATAGCGGTCTGGTCTCCCCTTTCTGAAAGGTGACGATCCAGGCAATTCTCCGTGATGTTCAACGCTGCTCCTTCGAACCACGAGAACTTTGCTTTCTCAAAATCAGCGGAGTAAACCTTGTTCCAGGGCTTCTTCCAAACAAAGTTCTCACGAGCATAATCACCCCAGAACTTCGAAGGGTCGTTCAGACTTTCCTGATAGACTTTCTGGTACTCGTCAAAGCTCGAGATCTGTTCCTTCATGGTTGTGTGCTTTTCTGTCGAAAATACACATTCTCACCAGCCTTGAAAATTAGTTGGCAGAATATTGCCTGATGGTACGAACGAGGTCATTTGCACTAACTACTCCGCTTTGTCGCCACACGGATTGGCCATTGCGGAATATCATAAGGGTAGGTACTCCTCGTATACTGAATTTTTCAGCCAAACGCGGGTTGCGGTCGGTATCTATTTTGAGGATCTTCACATCATCCTTCATTTCATCCTTCACTTGATGGAGGATCGGTACCATCATTTTGCATGGTCCACACCACTCTGCCGAAAAATCCACCAATACCGGTGTCTCACTTTGAATCAGTTCTCCAAATTTTGCCATGATCTCGCTTTATATCCCAAATTGTTCAATGCACTCACAAGTTCTCCGGTGATACCTTCATGTTCCACGCGGATCTCATTGGTTGCTATATTTACTCCTGTGTTTGTTGCACCTAGTTCTTCAAATGCGTTTTGAATGCTCTTCACGCACCCTCCGCACGAGATGTTTGATGCTTTGATCTCTGTTTTCATATCGACTGTGCTCATTCATTTTTTGTGCCGATAAACTGTATGAGCTCGGCATGACCCGAATGAAACGGGCCTTCTGACAAAACGCGCGTGGTTTCAGTCAGTTTGTCAAGATTTAATTCCGAAAAGTCCTCCTGCAGTGTTTGAATGTCAAGGAGCATATCCAAGCTCTTTGGCCCTCCGGAAGTATTTCCAAGTTGTTTTTTATTGAATCCTTCGAGGATCATCAGGCCACCGGGTTTCAGTGCTCGCACGTACTTTCGGTGAACTTCTGCTCGAACTGATGGTGGCATGTGATTAAAGATCGCTACGATCAGGTCATAGGTGTTCTCCTCATTGAACTCCGTATAGGAGTATAGGTCGTATTGAATGATCACACCATATTCATCGGCAAGCTCCAGCGCTTTTCGTCGACCTTCACTGCTCGTGTCGAACGCGTGAACATCCCAACCCTTAATTGCTGCATATACCGCATTCCGGCCTTCTCCCTCAGCGGGAAAAAGAACCTTGCCGCGACTTTCGATCGCGGCAAGTGTTTCCTTGACAAATGAGTTTGGTGCTTTGCCGTAAGCATATTGCTCATCGGCAAATCGCTCGTTCCAGAAATCGGATCCCGGTTCCGGTTTATTCATGTCAGAGTTCTGATGGACAAACGTAGTCCGTGACTTTGATGTCCGTGTTTTTGATCGCTCCGTATCCACCTTTGATATCAACGATATCGTGGATGCCTCGAGACTTAAGAATGGAAGCTGCGATCACCGAACGATAACCTCCGGCACAATGGACATACTTGGTGTCGTCATC
This sequence comes from Sphingobacteriia bacterium, assembly GCA_008080835.1. Taxonomy (GTDB): domain Bacteria; phylum Bacteroidota; class Bacteroidia; order NS11-12g; family UBA9320; genus VMDK01. The sequence continues at coordinate 5,857 of VMDK01000020.1, forward strand.
ATTCCACTGATCCATTTGCTGGTTGATATAGTCGAGAGGCTTACTTTCTGCATCCTCGACGTGCTCCAACTGGAATTCACCCGGTTTTCTCACGTCCACTACGTGAAGGTCGCCTGCTTTCATTCTTTGAGCGAACTCGTCTGCAGTGATCGACTCCAGCGAGTCAACTTCTTTACCTGCAGCTTTCCAGGCTTCAACACCTCCTTTGAGGTAACCGAGGGAGTTGTCATACCCTACACGAGACAGGCGCATTACAACTTCTTCTTCTCTTCCTTCGTCAGCGATGAATATGATCGGTTGATCCAGGTCGGTGATCAATGCACCTACCCAAGGAGCAAAACTTCCGTCCACCCCGATGAAGATAGAACCCGGAATATGCGCTTGTACGAATTTATCCTGATGGCGAGTGTCAAGGACCAATGCCCCTTCGTGCTCAGCCATTGCGTCAAACATGTCCACGTCTAGCGGTACACTTCCTTTGCTCATTACTTGCTCAAAGCTGTCGTACCCGGTCTTATTCATGACCGCGTTTCTCGGGAAATACTGAGGTGGAGGAGTAAGTCCTTCTGTAACCTCTTTTACGAATTCCTCTTTGGTCATGTCCGCTCTCAATGCGTAATTGAATTCCTTCTGGTTTCCGAGCGTCGCAAAAGTCTCTTTGCTCAAGTTCTTGCCACAGGCAGAACCGGCTCCATGACCGGGATAAACGATCACATCATCCGCCAAAGGCATGATCTTGTTGCGAAGTGAATCAAACAAGTGTCCTGCCAGGTCTTCTCTGGTAAGGTCTGTCTTGATAGCAAGGTCAGGACGTCCAACATCTCCTATGAACAAGGTGTCTCCTGTAAAGATGCAATGATCCTTACCATTCTCATCTCTTAAAAGATAAGTCGTAGATTCCATTGTGTGACCAGGAGTATGAAGTACAACGATAGTGACGTTGCCTACTTTCAACTCTTCTCCGTCCTCAGCTCTGTGGATGTCGTATTCCGGTGCTGCATTTGGCCCATAAACGATTTCAGCGCCTGTTTTTCTTGCCAGGTCTAAATGCCCTGAAACGAAGTCTGCATGAAAATGTGTTTCCAGTACATACTTGATCTTCGCTCCATTCTCTTCAGCCTTTTTAATATATGGCTCTGTTTCACGAAGTGGATCGATGATGACTGCTTCACCATTCGACTCGATGTAGTAGGCCGCTTCGGCCAAACATCCTGTATAGATCTGTTCTACTTTCATTTTACTTAAACTTTATGATTCAAATGTAGCGACGGTCCAAGTACCGGACAGTGATACTAATCACAATGTCGATCAGCGCATTACAACTGTATAACATCGCAGTGCTCGTTGTGTTCTCTACCCATGCAAAGTTCATGTTTTGATGTCTTGATATGCGTGACTTTTGTCAGTTTGCAATCTTGTCCCATTGCGAATTTTGCGTATTATTACGAATTCTTATCGCGAAGATGGGAGAAGTATTCGTAAACAACCCGGAACTTGTCAGTATTCGAGAGGTTCTTTATCTCGAAGGCGCACCCTACTCAGGGTTTGTGAAAGAGTGTTATGATTCGGGTGCTAAACGTTCCATTACTCAGTATTACAACGGCCAATTACACGGCATCACCAAGATGTGGTATGAGAGTGGCAAGCTTTCTCATCTAAGGCTTTTCAAAGAAGGAAAGGCTCATGGAGAATTCCGAACGTATTGGAGAAATGGGGTGATCAAAAGCTCCTCTTCATATTATCACGGTAAGAGGCATGGATTGTGCGAGTCGTGGTACGACAACGGTGTGATGATGTGCTGTCAGCAATACGTGATGGGTAAAAGATGGGGAGTAGAAAAACGCTGGGACGACAAAGGGCGATCCATCTCCAATCTCGCTGTGAGCTCTTCCTAGCGGGTTCCTTTCAACCTAAAACCCTTTCCACCAACCTTTCTTGATCATTCGACGTCATTGAGGAAATGAACGATGCTTTTACAGCGTTATAGTATCGTATACCTTGGATACCAACCGACATATCGAAAATGATCTGCTAGAAGCGTGCAGGAATAATGAGCGAAGAGCTCAAGAAACACTGTACAAGCAGTTCTATCAAGCCATGATGCCGGTTTGCCTGAGCTACACGAAGCAACAAGACGCTGCTATAGAAGTGTACAATAATGCGATGTTGAAGGTCTTCCAATCGATCTCTTCCTATTCCGGCACAGGTGAACTCGGTGCCTGGATCCGTCGGATCATTGTAAATGCCTGCATCGATTACCTGCGAAAAGAAGCACGATTCGAAAACAAGAAAGGAACATTTGAATCAACTACGCTTCATTACAGGCAAGACATCATCGGTGACCTTTCGGCAGACGAGATCCTCGATCTTGTTCGAAAGCTCCCCGACACACATCAGCTCGTGTTCAACCTGTACGTCTTGGAAGGGTTCTCACACAAAGAGATCGCAGAAAATCTGGGTTTGAGCACGGGAACGTCGAAATGGTATTTGAACAAAGCCCGGCACATGTTGATCGCCGAGCTTGAGAGTATAGGTATAAGTAAACTGGAAGTATGACGACCCGAACGGAAATAGAAATCAAAGAAAAGCTGGAATCGGTATCTCTACCTGATATGGATCAGGCTTGGGCCGATATGGATTCGCTTCTTGATTCTCGAGAAGCTGAAGGCGCATCTCCTGTCTCGGGAAGTGTATTGATGCGCCTGCTTCAAAATCCCATCATTTGGTTGAATAGCATCCTATTTGCTCTCCTAATTGTGGCCTCATCAGCCCACTTCAAACTGTCTAATACCGCGCACGCCTCCGCGGTGGACATTACTACACCGGAGCCTGTTGCTCGTTTTGCTTCACATCACCCATCTGTATTTAAATCTGAGGATGATCCGGCACAATTAAGTAGCACTGACACTAAAACAGTTCCTCAGGATGAGTCGCATGCAATTACTTCCATCTACGGCGCTTCATTCTCAAAAGATGGCTTCACTTGTTCCGATGACATTCCAACATTGGCGTTTATATATCCGGTATTCGTATATTATCCATACGCAGAAGACATTCAGCAACCTTTTGAAAGCAGATCGGAGCTGGTTATTCAAGATGAGCCGGTATCATTCAACTGGTTCATTGGTGCGGACTTTGGGGCTTTCCCTGATGTTCCCGTAAAAGACCTTTACAGACAGACCGGGCTTGAGCTTGGTGTCCTGGCCAATGAGGGTGGTGCTGTATCAGTGCAGACTTCGATGGCCTATAGCCCGGTGCAGATCCAGGGAATCATTCGCAATAAGTCATTTGTGAATAGTAGCGGACAAAGAGCAAAAAGCGAAGAAGGAATACGACGCCTTAATTTCCTCACATTCCGTACAGGAGCCCATTTTCAGGCCAACCCCGCGGTATCGTTCAGCGCTGGTGTGCAGATCTCCCAGCTTTTGAATATGTACGGTACGATTGAGACAGTCACTTTGATCAACAATGTACCAGTGACTGAATCAGGGTCAGGAATCATTAAAGACAAAGAAGGGTTGACCAAACTAGGAGGTGGGGTCTACTTCACTGCTGAGTTGCAAAAGAAATCCTGGAGCGGATTCATCACTGTCCAACAAGGCCTTACAGACCGCTCGTATGACGCATACTTTGGAAATTCCGCGAATCACACATTCAGCAATGTGCGGTTCGGAGTTCGAAAGAGGTTAGGAAAGATCTCGTTTGTGAACTGATCTTAGTCTCGGATTACATCACGCGCGATCACGACACGTTGGATCTCTGAAGTTCCCTCATAGATCTGTGTGATCTTAGCATCACGCATCAAGCGTTCCACGTGATACTCCTTTACGTAACCATATCCACCGTGAACCTGCACTGCTTCGGTGGAGATACGCATTGCCGCTTCAGAGGCGAAAAGCTTGGCCATTGAACTTGCCGAATCGTGCTTCAGATTGTTGTCTTTAAGCCATGCAGCTTTGAGGCAAAGCAACCTCGCGGTTTCAACATCGGTGGCCATATCGGCCAATTTGAACGCAATAGCCTGGTGGTTCTTGATCTCTGTTCCAAAGGCCTTGCGCTCCTTGCTGTATGCAACAGCTCTCTCGAATGCGCCTGACGCGATTCCCAATGCCTGTGCAGCGATCCCGATCCGACCACCTGCAAGCGTTTTCATGGCGAACTTGAAACCGAAACCGTCTTCACCGATACGGTTCTCTTTAGGCACCTTTACGTCGGTGAACATGATGGAATGTGTATCGCTTCCACGAATACCCATCTTGTCTTCTTTTTTACCGACCTGGAAGCCCGGCATATCTTTGGTCACGATGAATGCATTGATGCCTTTATGGCCTTTCTCTACATCCGTTTGAGCCATTACGATATAAGTGCTCGCTGAATTTCCATTGGTGATCCAGTTCTTGGTTCCATTCAACAGGTAATGGTCGCCCATGTCAATGGCCGTCGTGCGTTGAGATGTGGCATCTGAACCAGCTTCAGGTTCCGACAAGCAAAATGCTCCGTGCACCTGACCGGAAGCCAGTGGTACGAGATATTTTTGCTTTTGTTCTTCTGTTCCGTATGTCTCCAATCCCCAGCACACCAAAGAGTTGTTAACCGACATCACAACAGATGTAGACGCATCCACTTTTGAGATCTCCTCCATGGCCAGAACATAAGCTATGGAATCCATGCCCGCTCCACCGTACTTCGGATCGACCATCAGCCCAAGGAAACCAAGTTCTCCGAGCTTCTTGACCTGCTCCGCAGGAAACTCCTGTTTGTCGTCACGCTCGATCACTCCTGGCAACAGTTCTGTCTGTGCAAAATCTCTCGCCGCCTGGCGGATCATCTCATGTTCTTCTGATAGTTGGAAATTCATGAATGCAATTTTAGTGTCTCAATGAGTGCGCGAATTTAACACTATCGTCTACATAAAAGTTCAATGAGAGCCTGTCATACGTCAGTTGGTTTTGGATATTTGTGCCTATGTCGAACAAAAAAGCACCGGCTTTTCTCCAGAAAGGCGATAAGATCGCGATCGTTTCAACTGCCAGGAGCATCAGGCAAGCTGAAATCCAACCGTCGGTCAAGCTGTTTGAAAGTTGGGGGTTGAAGGTGCTCATCGGTGATCATATCCACTCGGTGGACCGACAGTTTGCCGGAACCGATGATGACCGTCTTGCGGACCTTCAAAAAGCTATGGACGACCCTGAGGTCAAAGCGATCGTTTGTTCGAGAGGGGGCTATGGAACAGCACGGTTACTGGACAAACTTGACCTGGGTCAATTCCGAAATAGTCCTAAATGGGTGGTTGGCTATAGCGATATCACAGCTCTTCATTTGCACATGTACAATCACACAGATTGGTGCACTATTCACGGTACCATGCCGATCAATATCAACTCCACTCCCACCGATGCTCAGCAATTATCGATCTCCAGTCTACGTGACCTGTTGTTCGGAGAAAAGAAGAGTTATCAGTTGGTAAACCATACCCTCAACCGGCCTGGTGACATGTCAGGTACAGTACTGGGCGGAAACTTGAGCATGATCTATAGCTTGCTCGGTTCGCCGAGCTGTCCCGATTTCGAATCGTGCATCTTGTTTCTGGAGGATCTGGATGAGTACTTGTACCATGTAGACCGAATGATGCTGAACATAAAGCGCAATGGGATACTGGATAAGCTGAGTGGTGTTTTAGTTGGCTCAATGTCTGACATGAACGACAATACCATCCCATTCGGTAAAACAGCGGAAGAGATCATCTCAGAACATCTCGCGGAATTTGATTATCCGGTCTATTTTGGTTTTCCTGCAGGACATCAGGATCTCAATCTGGCAATGCCTTTCGGGTCGAAATGTGTGGTCGAGCAGAACAAATTCACACCGGTTGTCATCTGAAAAGGAAGTCGGAATAGAATAGTGTTGTAATTTTGGGCTTCATTAGAAGAATCACATGGAAAAGAACGTAGGATTTGCCGACACATTGATCAGGTTGCTTTTAGCGGTTGTATTGGTTGTGATGACCATCGCCGGTACTTTCACAGGCACCGCAGGAGTGATCGCATTTCTTCTGGCAGTGATCTTTTTGGTCACGGCAATGATCAGCTGGTGCCCGATTTGGTATACCCTGGGTATTCGCACCAGGAAACAAGATTAACAGACCTCACGAACGAGGATGAAAGCTTCGGATAGTATCCGATAGATAGCTTCTGTCCAGATGTGCGTAGATCTCGGTGGTGGTAATGCTTTTGTGTCCGAGCAACTGCTGAATAGCACGAAGGTCTGCCCCTGCATCTACTAATACCGTCGCAAATGAGTGCCGCAAAGTATGTGGACTCACATTCTTTTTTATTCCCGCTCTCGCAGCCAGGTCTTTGATCAATTTGAAAATGTAGACTCTGCTCAAACGATTTCCGCGAGCATTGAGGAACAATTTATTCTCCTTCGCTTCTTGGTGGTTCCTGGTCTTTTCGAGATAGAATCGAATTTGCTTCAACCCTGTACCTGTGAGCGGAACCAACCTTTGTTTATTTCCTTTTCCGGTAACCAGCAAAAGTCCTTCTTCGAAAAGGACATCGGAAAGACTCAGATTGATGAGCTCCGATACCCTCAGTCCGGCCCCATATAGAACCTCGATGATAGCCTTGTCTCGTTCTCCGGAAGGCTTGCTCAAATCGATCTGTGCGATCATCGCTTCCACTTCGTTGTGCTCGAGCGCAACTGGAAGTTTGAAACTGAGTTTAGGGCCATCCCAAAGTGCAGCTGCGTTACTGGAAATGATCTCCTCCTCCATGAGGTAATTGAAAAAGCTACGAATTCCGGAGTGGATCCGTAAGTGGCTTCTTTCGGCCAGACCGAGTTCCGTCAAGTATTTTGAAAAGTCCTGTAGGTGCTGATTTTGAACGTTTTGTATCGAAACTGCACTGTGATTTTCTTCTAGAAAATTGGCAAATTTCCATACGTCCTGCAAGTAGGCATCGATAGAGTTGTCACTAAGTCCTCGTTCGAGTTTGAGGTATTGTCTATACCCTTTCAGATAGTTTTCAATGCTCATTCACTGAGGTCGACTTCAGTGCACTGAAGAACTTCCTTATTATCAGCATCAAGCTTATTGACCAAAACCGCAATTGAGACATTCTCAAGAACTATTTCTTCTGGTATTTTAATGCTAAATTCTTTTTCACAAACCAACCCTCTTTGTGGATTGTCAGAAATAACAATACCGTTATACAGAGTGTGAGTGAATCTCAGGATATCATTGTGTGTGTAGAACGTGTCTACCTTGACACCGTCTGTTTGTGGTTGAATAATACCACTCTCTAGGACCATTATAGTGAGACAAACTGTTGTTTCATCTTCTTCAAGGAAAGTCGTTTTAACATCCAGGTTTACTTCTCGGGTTGTGGTGTCAACCTCAGATAAAAGCTCCAAGTTGACCACGGCAGTTTCTGATAGAATTTCTTCTGCATAAGCCATCCACTTATGTCTTGTCATGGCAATAGTGGGTTCAGCACTGAATTTTCTTCTACTGATGGCGCCAGTTGGCAGTCCTGTTACAGCCCCAATAAGGTTTGTGTAAATATTCTCCGCTTCTTGCGTTCTAAAATCGTCATCGCCCCAAGGAGTAGTGAAGTTAGACTGGGACGTTGGATGTAAAGTGGCTATGACTACACGGCCTTCATGTTTTTCATCTATTGCATGTGCCTTTTCAGCAGCATCCGGACAGTTAGAACAACGAACCCCGCTTATGTCCTCCACAAGTACATTGCGCAACTGTGCATCTGGAAGCTCTTGTATGACATAACAAGTGTCCTTACTCAGCACTACATCCTGACTATAATTGATGTACGGTGGTACTTCTGTGCATGCGAATACGCAGACACTAAGTATTAGGACAAGAATGGATCTCGATAGCGCTTTCATAAACACTCAATATTACGCCAAACCCGCTAAACTTTTCAATGACCTCAGTTCTTTATCTGTCAGATTTCTCCATTTACCTCGACCCAGTTTAACCTTATCGAGACCTGCGAAGAGCACTCGATCAAGTGCCACGACTTCATACTCCAGGTGCTCGAATAATCGTCGGATGATCCGGTTGCGCCCACTGTGTATCTCTATGCCGAGCTTGGACTTGTCCTCCGGGTCCACATAGGCAAGATGATCTGCTTTCATCCAACCATCATCTAATTGAATACCTGACAAAAGAGCCTCAAAGTCCTTCTTAATCAAGGGTTTATCCAGCGTGACAGCATATACCTTCTTGATCCGGCGCTTTGGGTGAATGAGTCGTTGCGCCAGCATGCCATCGTTGGTGAATAATAGTACTCCAGTGGTGTTTCTATCCAATCGCCCAACAGGGTAAAGTCGCTCAATATCAGCGTCTTCTATCAGTTCCATGACCGTTCGTCTACCCTTTGGATCCTTGGTAGTAGTGATATAGTCCTTGGGCTTATTCAGCACCACGTAGCCTTTCTCTGCCGAGGATATCAGCCTACCATCTACTTTTACCTTGTCTGTTTTGGAGATCTTGGCACCCAGAACGGTTACCGTTTTCCCGTTGACCTCTACCCTTCCATCTTCGATCAATTTGTCGGCCTCTCTCCTACTACATACTCCACAACTTCCGATGTACTTGTTCAGTCTCACCTCATCGGGCTCCACGTAAAGTTTACGCTTCTGGGTGATCCGGGAAGCTCCGCCTTTCTTCTTTCTCGGGCGTAGCTTTCTCTTTTGATTGTCTTTCTCGCTCATTTAGTCCCTCATCTATTTTAGTTTCACAACTATGAATGCAATTTAAGCCAATATTTATTCATGGCACCTTTCGCAGCTAAAAAGAGCCCTCTTCTCGAAGAAATGAGTGATTAATCAGACTAAGATACAGGTTTCAACGCCTGGATATTTGAATACAAGCTAACATCCAATGTTCCACGTGGAACAACGAGATCGTGCATTGTAAAACAAGAACCAGTAGTCGTACCTTTGCGGCGCTTCAATGGAACACCACCAGATCATATTCGAGTCTCAAATAGAACACTCACTCAACCTGTCAGGTGTGGAAGAGTGGTTGATTCGAGTCATGGCTCATTTGAATGTCGCTTCGTACGATATTACTTATGTGTTCATGTCTGATGATGATCTGTTGGCTGTCAACAAGAAATATCTCAATCACGACTTTTACACCGACATCATCACTTTCGACTTAAGTGATGGAGACGTAGCTGTGGAGGGAGACATATTCATCAGCCTGGAACGGGTAAAAGAAAATGCCGTTACACACTCTGCGTCCTTTATTCATGAGTTGAAGCGTGTTTTGGTGCATGGCATTTTACATTTGGTGGGCTTTGACGATAAAACAGAAACATTGAAAGCAGAAATGCAAAACAAGGAGGATGAACTTCTTCGGGTATAAAATGTTCCACGTGGAACACTTGAACAAAGAATGAATAAGTACGATGTCATAGTTGTAGGCGCCGGACATGCCGGATGTGAAGCTGCACATGCTGCAGCCACCATGGGTGGCAAGGTAATGCTGGTGACCATGAATATGGAGACCATCGCTAAGATGTCGTGCAACCCTGCAATGGGTGGCGTGGCAAAAGGTCAGATCCTGCGTGAGATCGATGCCTTGGGGGGTATGAGTGGTATTATCAGCGATAGGACCATGATACAGTTCCGCATGCTAAACCGTTCAAAAGGTCCTGCAATGTGGAGTCCGCGAGCTCAAAGCGACCGCCAATTGTTTTCGAATGAATGGCGCTTGACACTGGAGAGAAATCCAAATGTCGACTTCTACCAGGATATGGCCATTGATATTATCAGCGATGGTCAAAACATTCAAGGGATACGAACCTCTATCGGTGTTGAATATTTCGCTCCCACAGTAGTTTTAACCAGCGGCACCTTTATGAATGGCCTCATACATATCGGCAGAAAACAGTTTGGTGGAGGTAGAATGGGAGAGAGGCAATCGGTTGGACTAACAAAAGCATTGGAAGGCCTGGGTTTTGAAAGTGGCCGAATGAAAACTGGTACGCCTCCGCGTGTGGATGGCCGAAGTTTGGACTACAGTGTGATGGAAGAACAACCCGGAGATGAAAATCCAGGGAAATTCTCGTTTACTGATACACCACCTTTAGCAAACCAGCGAAGCTGTTTTATCACATATACAAACCCAGAAGTACACGATATCCTGAGGAAGGGATTTGATGACAGTCCTCTCTTTAATGGAAGCATTCAAGGGGTCGGGCCTCGTTACTGTCCATCCGTAGAGGATAAGATCAACCGCTTCGCCGAAAGGGAAAGACATCAGATTTTCGTTGAACCGGAAGGATGGGATACAGTAGAGATCTACGTAAATGGTTTTAGTACATCATTACCTCAACATATCCAGGACGAAGCCATCCGTAAGATCAAAGGGTTTGAGAATGTCAAGATTTTCCGCCCTGGTTACGCCATCGAATACGATTATTTCCCGCCTTTACAACTTCATCACACGTTAGAAACTAAGCTCGTAAAAGGGCTATTCTTTGCAGGACAGATCAACGGAACTACCGGATACGAAGAAGCAGCTTGTCAAGGTTTGATGGCAGGGATAAATGCATCCCTTCAGGTTCAGAATAAAGATCCGTTCATTCTGGATAGGGGAGAGGCATATATAGGAGTCCTGATAGACGACCTCATCACGAAAGGAACTGATGAGCCATATCGCATGTTCACTTCACGAGCAGAATATCGCATCCTGCTTCGACAGGATAATGCTGATATGCGTCTCACTGAAAAAGGATACAAGATCGGACTAGCGGGAGATGAGCGCATGAAGCGTTTGGAAACTAAAAAATCCAACATCATTGAACTCGAAAAAATACTCAAGAGGGAAAGTGTCGCTCCCGAGACCATTAACCCTATTCTGGGCGAAAAAGGCACCGCTCCTATCAAACATGCCTATAAACTCGATAAAATTCTCCTTCGACCTCAAATACAACTATCTGATATTGAGGGAGTTAACAATATTAGCGTCGGTTTTTCCCAATTCTCAGAGGAAGAAAAGGAAGAGGTTCAGATCAGAATAAAATATGAAGGGTATATCGAGAAGGAAAAAGAGCACGTTGAGAAAATGAGGAAGCTCGAGCATATTCAGATCCATTCCGATTTTGACTATGACCAGGTTTCTTCATTGAGTAACGAGGGAAGAGAGAAATTAAAGAACCTTCAACCAGCAACCTTAGGACAGGCATCCAGAATTAGTGGAATCAGTGCGTCGGATATTTCTGTATTATTGGTCTTTCTCGGCAGATGAATAAACTGATCTTTTACCTGTTGCTGTTTGTGTTTGCAGGTTGCGCTACCGTAAGTATCCCCGAAGGAGGGGAGAAGGATACCGAGCCTCCTGTTCTGCTAAGGAGTTCCCCGGATTCTGCCCAACTGAATTTCAGCGGTGAGGAGATCTTTCTTGAGTTTGACGAGTATTTCCAAGTGCGAAGCTTCAACGCACAAGTGATCGTATCTCCTCCTTTTGATAAACCCATGCGTTACAAGGTCAAGGGTAAGAAATTACAGATCACATTTCCGGATTCTCTTCGCGCGAACACAACCTACCAGATCCATTTCGGCGAGAGCATTGTAGATGTCAACGAATCAAATGTCCTGAAAGATCTGAAGCTCGTTTTTAGCACCGGTAACTACATTGACTCCTCCTTCATTCGAGGAAAGGTAGAGGTCTCCCCGTTGATAACCGACAATCTTGAGAACCTGAAAGCCATTCTGTACAAACAGTATTCCGACACCAATTACTCATTGAGTTCGCCATACTACATAGGCGTTGTGAATAAACAACAGCGTTTCAGCTTCAGTAATATACAACCAGGAGCATATCAGTTGGTCGTCTTGAATGATGCAAACGCGAACTACAGATATGAACCAGGTGAGTACATCGCCACGTCGTTTGCTGAAATAGAAACTGATAGTGCGGGGATACTGGTCAATGTCTTTAAAGAAGAAGAACGAAAACTAAGGCTCGATCTGGACAATTCCATCTCCATCAACGACCAATGCCTGGCATTGATATTCAACCGAAGACCTGATTCTTATAGCGTTAACATTCCATCTGATTCCAACCTCATACTGACCACTCGGTATTCCCGAAAAGGAGATTCGCTGTTTGTATACTTCAAGCAACCCATCCCCGAAAATGATTCGGTTGTTATCCAAATTCATACACCTGACAGCATTTTTAGATCAGTTGCTCGCTACGTGAACAGAGCACTACCTCAACTAAAATTCAACATTTACTCAAGCGTTATTTCTCCCCTTGATACTCCTAAGTTGGTCAGTCGACACCCCATAATCGACACGGCCTCGTTTCGCTTATTCAACCTGACTGACAGTTCATACCTTAGCTCATCTGTGTATTTACCTTCACCCTTTCAGATGACTTTTCCAACAAGGTTAAAGGAGGGAAAACAGTATCGCTTATTATTAGAACGTGATTCATCGGTAACAGACACATTTCATTTCCAGACCACTACCGGTCAAAATACCTCCAAATTATCGTTCAATATTTCTCTTTCCGACTCCTTTCCTGTCATCGTCCGACTAAAAACGCAAGGACCCGAAGCCTATAACTGGTACGTCATTAGTGATACGACCGTCGTAGGTGAATATCTCCGACCCGGAAGTTATTCTTTGATCGCCATCAAGGATCGCAATGGTGACGGCAAGTACACGACAGGGTCACTGAAAGATCGACGACAACCTGAGGAAGTATTCACGCTTCAAGCTTCTGTAGAACTCAAAGCAGACTGGGAGTCTAGCGGAGCTACATACACTATCGAATAGAGTTGATTTTCAATAACTTATAATACTTATCCGTATTCTACAGTTATACACCACGCAATCCACATTTCAGGTGTATTCTGTGTTCATATTTCATATAAAGTTGTGATGGAAAAAACGGGGTTGATAAGTGTGAGGTTATTCACGTTTTAATAACGCACTCTTAACATTTTTCACCTCTACAGGTTACCAACAATTTACCCGTGAAGAACTAAACTTATGCTCATTCTGGATGACATAAAAGCGACATTTACGAGGTGTTGAGTCTGATATGATGCTTAAAAAAATGTTCATTAGATTTTTTTTGAGGGATGGGTCAGATGGTCATCCACAAATCCACAGGACTAAAGAAATAAGAAGAATATTCTTTTTAAATTTATTTCTCTATTAAAGGATGTGCAGAACCCAAATTGGATTCGTGCATGATTGGGTCAATGCCATTACATTTGTTGGCTCAAATTTTCAGAAAGGCAAAATGATCAAGTCAAGAATACAGGAACTAAAAAGTGAAGCACAAGCTTTCGCAATTACGGATCCTGATTCATTAGAACAGTTCCGTTTGCGCTTTCTGGCAAAGAAGGGCGAATTGAATGAGTTGTTCAAACTCTTCAAAGAGGTTCCCAATGAAGAAAAGCGTGAAGTTGGTCAGCTGATCAACGATCTGAAGGGAGACCTTCAAACGATCTTTGAAGAAAAGCAAGCCCAAATGGAATCTTCGGAGGATGGGCAGAGCGATGTGGCTGATCCCAGCTTACCCGGACCAAATATTCCACTGGGATCCAGACATCCACTTAGCTTGGTGCTCAATCGCATGACTGAGATCTTTGAGAAGATGGGTTTCTCCATTTCTGAGGGGCCTGAAATTGAAGACGACTGGCATAACTTCAGCGCGTTGAATTTTCCTCCGAACCATCCTGCACGAGATATGCAGGATACCTTCTTTATTGAGGATGAAATATCACTGAGAACACATACGAGTTCCGTACAGGTTCGAGTAATGGAGCGAGAGAAAGTTCCAATTCGCACCATTTCTCCTGGACGGGTATATCGCAATGAAGCTATTTCAGCAAGATCGAATAGTTTTTTCCATCAAATAGAGGGGTTATACATAGACGAAGGAGTATCATTTGCTGATCTCAAACAGACTTTATTCCTCTTCGTTCAGGAATTATTTGGGCCTGATACAAAGGTTCGGTTCCGACCTAGTTATTTCCCATTCACAGAACCATCGGCAGAGATGGATATCTATCTTGGAACTGAAACGGAAGGGGATCGAAGATTGACAAAAGGTAGTGGGTGGTTGGAAATACTGGGTTGCGGAATGGTTGATGTGAACGTCCTTGAGAATTGCGGAATTGACAGTAAAAAGTACTCCGGTTTTGCTTTCGGAATGGGAATAGAGCGCATTGCAATGTTCCGCTTCGGTGTGAAAGATCTTCGAACATTCTTCGATAATGATAAACGCTTTTTGGAACAGTTTTCGGGAGTGAACCTGTAAGTGTTTCAGAAAAGGCGCTATTGGCCTCAATACGATCTCATTCGTAATAAATTTGCAGCATCGGGATGTAGCTCAGTCAGGTTAGAGTACACGTCTGGGGGGCGTGTGGTCGCTGGTTCGAATCCAGTCATCCCGACCAATGATAAACAGGTAAAGAGCGTTTCGTTCCTTACCTGTTTCTTTTTACACTCGTGCCGGTTCACCTTCAGCTTTGCTCAGTTTACGATTGAGTTTTCGCTGATAGCGGGATTGCACAATATCACTGAGCACCAACACCGATATCACAAAGTAGAAGGTCGTTTTATTCATGTGAGTGATCTCGTTCTCAAATAGGTAAAGGTGAGCAAGCTCACCACCTTCTGTTAGTAACATGATCCCCACAACGAACAGGATAAATAGTCCGAGCACCTCGTACATTCTATTTTTCTGTAAAAATGTAGAGACCGTTTCTGCAAGCCAGATCATCAATATTCCACTGATCACAATAGCTGTTGCCATTATCCAGATGACATCGGTCAAAGCAATAGCGCTCAATATAGAATCAAAAGAGAATACAAGATTCATTACAACGATCCACGCGATAACTGTCCCTGCGGACCGTTTCCCTTTATCGTCGTCAGAATCATCCACCGAGATGGCCATCATGTGCCAGATCTCCCTTGTGGCCGTATAGATAATAAACGCTCCACCCACTAGAACGATTACACTATGAATATTAAAGGAGGCGCTGATTATACCTTCTAAATCGATATTGACAAACGGATCCTGAACGCGTTTGATGATAGATACCAGGATAAATAGAAGAGCGATCCTGAGTACGATGGCAATTGCGATACCCAGTTTTCTCACCATTGCCCGCTTTTCTTCCGGAGCCTTTTTACTTTCAAGTGAGATGTAAAGCAAATTATCAAAACCCAATACTGCCTGGAGCAGAATGAGCATCAACAGTGTGACCAGATTGTCAAGTGTAATAAAATCCATAAGGCGTGCATTTTTAGCAATATTAAGATAGCAAGCCGATAGCTGCGAGGTGGAGATATCAAGACAGAATATCACTTGTGCTATTC
>VMDK01000039.1 GCA_008080835.1 Sphingobacteriia bacterium
AGCCCTAGAACACAAGATATACGACAACGAAGAGATCAAGAATATGTTCACGGCGTTAGGTGTGAAGATCGGTACTGAGGAAGATGAGAAAGAGTTAAATATTGAAAGCCTTCGATATCACAAGATCATCATCATGACGGATGCCGATGTGGACGGAAGCCATATTCGAACGTTGATTCTCACTCTCTTTTTCCGTTACATGAAAAAATTGGTCGAGAGCGGCTATATCTACATTGCCACCCCTCCCCTTTACCTGGTGAAGAAAGGGAAGCAATTCTCCTATTGCTGGAGTGACGACGAGCGCGATCGCGAAATGCAGCGCATTGGTGGTGACAAAACGGAAAGTGTCAATGTTCAGAGATACAAGGGCCTTGGTGAAATGAATGCCCAGCAACTTTGGGAAACCACCATGGATCCGGAACATCGAACGCTCAAGCAAGTGACTCTGGATAGTGCAGCCGAAGCTGATAGGATCTTCTCCATGCTCATGGGTGATGAAGTTCCACCTAGACGAGAATTCATCGAAGCCAACGCCAAATACGCCAACATCGACGTATAAACAGAGCTCAACGGCTTTGTAACGCCCCATTGGACCGGTCTTACAAAGCCTTATCTTTTTTCTGCGAAAACTTGTTTTATCTCAGATAAAATATCAATTTTGCACTCCTTAAAATTTAACAGGCAATGTCTAAAGTTTGCGATCTTACAGGGAAGAAGGCGTTGAAGGGAAATCGCGTCTCGCACTCCAACGTAAAAACCAAGCGTAGATTCTACCCGAATCTGCACGTTAAGCGGTTTTATATCCCGGAAGAAGACCGATGGGTTACCTTGAAGGTTTCTTCAGCCGCACTGCGCACGATCAACAAGAAGGGGATCAGTGCCTGTTTGAAAGATTTCGAAAAGAACGGTAAGATATAATTCCGATAAATTAATTCGTCATGGCAAAGAAGGGCAATAGAGTTCAGGTGATCCTCGAGTGCACAGAGCACAAAGAGAGCGGTATGCCGGGAACTTCTCGTTATATCACAACGAAGAACAAGAAAAATACAACCGAGCGAATCGAGTTGAAAAAGTATAATCCGATCCTGAAGCGTGTTACGGTTCACAAAGAGATCAAGTAGTAGAACACTCTAAGATTTTCAATTATGGCAAAGAAGGTAGTTGCAACACTGAGATCCGGAACAGGTAGAGACTGGGCGAAAGTAGTAAAGGCTGTAAAGTCGCCTAAGACTGGTGCTTACACTTTCAAAGAAGAGATCATCCCTACTGATCAGGTTAAGGATCATTTCAAGAAATAAGACGGAAAATCCGTTTGAGAATAGCTTCCTGTGACTGCAGGAAGCTATTTTTGTTTGCAGTGAATCACTCTTCACACGTTCGAAATCAAATCAATCACACCTAAACCCAACAGCATTAGCACTGCTGTCAGCATACTCCCATGGGAATATTCAGTTTCTTAAAGAAGGAAAAAAGCGAGGAAGAAGTTCAAAAACTCGATCAGGGACTTGAGAAAACGAAGAGTTCACTCTTCGGTAAATTGTCTCGTGCACTTCTCGGCAAAAGCAAGATCGATGACGAGTTCCTTGATGAACTCGAAGAGATCCTGATCACTTCAGACGTTGGAGTGGATACGACCCTAAAGATCATCGAACGTATTGAAGAACGCGCTTCGAAGGATAAATTCATAAACTCCACCGAGCTGCATGAACTGCTCAAGCAGGAGATCACAGAACTTCTGGTAGCCAATCGACGAGATGACAATGACACCTCAGTCAAACCGTATGTGATAATGGTAGTTGGAGTCAATGGCGTTGGGAAAACGACTACCATTGGGAAACTGGCGAACAAATTCAAATCCAATGGTTTGAATGTGGTACTAGGTGCTGCCGACACATTCCGAGCTGCAGCCGTGGACCAGTTGAAGATCTGGAGTGATCGTGTAGGAGTGGACTTCGTATCCAAAGGAATGAACGCCGATCCGGCTTCAGTAGCATTTGATACGGTAAAACATGGCCAGGAACAGAATGCTGATGTCATCCTGATCGACACAGCCGGAAGATTGCATAACAAGGTCAATCTCATGAACGAATTGAGTAAGATCAAACGAGTCATGAGCAAAGTGATCCCGGATGCCCCACATGAAGTGCTGCTCGTACTTGATGCAAGTACTGGTCAGAATGCATTTGAACAAGCCAAGCAGTTCACTGCGGCTACAGAAGTTACAGCGCTTGCGTTGACGAAACTTGATGGTACTGCCAAGGGCGGAGTGGTCATCGGTATCTCAGACCAATTCAAGGTACCTGTCAAATACATTGGGGTTGGCGAGCAAGTCAACGACCTTCAAGTATTCGAACCTCGCTCCTTTGTGGATTCCCTGTTCTCAGAAGATCAATGAAAGTACGATCACATAAACAGAACAAAGTGAACATCGTAACTCTGGGATGTTCCAAGAATACGGTCGACTCAGAAGTTCTCCTTACTCAACTGCAAGGAAACGAGATCGCAGCCGAGCATCAGGGTGAGTCTGACGACTTCAACGTAGTTGTGGTCAACACGTGTGGTTTCATAGAAAACGCCAAACAAGAGTCGATCGAGACCATCTTGCACTATATCGATGAGAAAGAGAGCGGGAACATTGAGAAATTGTTCGTCACCGGATGTCTGAGTCATCGGTATAAAGATGATCTTCAAAAAGAAATGCCCGAAGTGGATGCATTTTTCGGCACCATGGAGCTTCCGTCATTGCTTGAGAATCTGGGAGCGGATTACAAAAAGGATCTGCTTGGTGAAAGACGAACGACCACTCCGTTTCACTTCGCATACCTCAAGATCAGTGAAGGATGCGACCGACCGTGTTCCTTCTGTGCTATCCCTCTTATGAGAGGAAAGCACCGCTCACGCTCTATCGAATCGCTGGTTGAAGAAGCCGGTAAACTGGCTGCGAAAGGTGTCAAGGAGATCATGCTGATCGCTCAGGATAGCACGTATTACGGACTCGATCTATATGGTGAGCGGAAACTAGCCGATCTCATGAAAGCGATCGCAGATGTGGAAGGCATCGAATGGGTGCGTTTGCACTATGCATTCCCGAGCGGCTTCCCGATGGACGTCATCGATGCCATCAGTGAGCATCCGAACATCTGCAACTATCTCGACATCCCTTTGCAACATGCTTCCGATGAAGTATTGAAAGTGATGCGAAGAGGCATCAACGAACAGAAATCCAGAGACCTGATCAGTAAGATCCGGGAACGATCTCCGAACATAGCCATCCGCACAACGATGATGGTTGGGCACCCCGGAGAAACTGAGGAAGAGTTTCAAAAGCTTTGTCAGTTCGTCAAAGACATGCGATTTGAACGACTCGGCGTCTTCACCTATTCCCACGAAGATGGAACCCACTCGTATACGATGGCTGATGACATCCCTGAAGAAGTCAAAGAGGAACGCGCTGCTGATCTGATGGAGATCCAGGAACAGATCTCACTTGAAACAAACAGAGAGAGAATAGGAAGTGTTGTTCAGGTATTGTTTGACCGAATTGAACAAGATCACTTCGTTGGACGAACGGAATGGGACTCACCGGAAGTGGATAATGAGATCCTTGTGCCGATCGACAACAACTATATGAGGATCGGTGACTTCAGAAAGGTGAAGATAACCGACGCCAGTGAGTTTGATCTATTCGGCGAAATCTGCGAAGAATGAAACATTTGAGCGTATCAGCATTGAAAACGGACTTGTTCAACCCTGTTGTTCAGGAATATTTGAACGATCCTGCTGTTACCTCTCCCCTCACCGACTCATCATCCACTGCTGAGATGATTGAGCGCGTTTTAAAGAATTTCTCTTCCGAACAGCGGTCAAGACTTGTCGAAGTGCTTCAAGATCAATATTCGAGGCTTAAAACGAGCCAGAAGGGTGAAACGATCGATAAGCAGTTGTTCCTCCTATCCGAATCATCAACCTGCACGATCGTCACGGGGCAACAGATCCATCCTGCTTTGGGACCACTTCTCGTATTCTACAAGATCCTGTCTTGTCTGGACACAGCGAGAAAATACAAGGCGGATCATCCGGACTACGATTTCGTGCCGATATTCTGGATGGCAACCGAGGATCATGATCTCGCGGAAGTTCAACGAGTCACGCTTTACAACGATGTTTTCGTCTGGGACACAGATCAAACCGGCCCCGTGGGCCGAATGGAGACCAGTGCTCTCGTGACATTGATGTATCAGTTGAATGCGCGGGTTGACGACACTCCGGAGCATCATCACTTCCTGAAGATCTGCAAAGAGTGCTACTCGGCTCACGACAATTTCGCAGATGCGACCAGAGAGATCGTACACCGAGTATTCGGTGAGCATGGAATCGTAGTCTTGGATCCCGACGATCCTCGTTTGAAGTCTCTGTTCACGGAGCACATGCAACACGACTTGATCGATCACAGTTTGATCAAAGGGATCGAGAACGCCAAAAGTATCATGAAAGATCGAGGGTACGACATTCCGATCAATGGCAGAGATATCAATCACTTCTATATTAAAGAAGGGTTGCGCGAACGACTACATCGAACAGGCAACGAGTGGGAAGTCTTGAATTCGGAGATCAAGTTCTCGGAGGAAGAGCTGAAAAATGAGCTGAGAAATCATCCCGAACGCTTTAGTCCGAACGCCTTGATAAGGCCGATGTATCAGCAACATATCCTTCCCTGTGTCAATTACATTGCAGGAGGAAGTGAGTTCATGTATTGGCTCGAACTGCGAAATATGTTCGAGTCAGAAGGAGTGATTTATCCACATGTTCAGATCCGTACGAGTGCATTCATCATCGGCGAGAACCTGGTTGATCAGATCGGCAAATCGCCATTGGAATTGAAAGATTTCTTTCTTCCGAAAGATGACTTGGTGAGGTTGACAGAGGATACCACGGGTGAGGCTCTCACCAATATGAGAGCAGCCACTGAGGCTTTGGATAATGCCTTGGCAAATCTCAGATCGATCGAAGCGCAAACAATTAATAACCAAGGGCTTGGCAAGGCGAAGCGCAAGCTAAATGAGGCTCTTTCTATCTATAAGCGAATCCTTGAAGAAGCTGTGGTAGAGAAGGCTAAAGACGGAGAGATCATCCAAAAGATGCTAAAAATCAGGAAAAAGCTGTGGGGTAGTTCGATCCAGGAGCGGAAGGACTGCATACTCCGTTATATTCCTGAACTTCTGGGCGAGTTACAGCGCGACGATCGGAGCCAATTTCACAACCCTGAGCAAATTCAAGTATTGGTCAAAGCATAAACCACTTTCACAGTTCGTCCGTTTCCCACTATCTTTGGAGTCTAAGCCATTGAACGCTTAAGATCATCATGAAAGTCATAAGACCAGTTGTCGCAGTACTCATCGTACTTTCCAGTTCTTTAGCAAAAGCTCAGGACGACTCGACCAGGATCTCCATGAATTCCTATTTCGAGAAGTATCGTCCGGCTAAACAATGGTCGGTAGGACTACAACTCAGTCCGACTCATGCGATGAGTGACGCCGACAATCTCCAACTAGGATTTGCCTATGGTTTGCATGTCAAATATTCTGTGGGATAGTCCTTTGGATTGAAACTCCAGGGAAACATTGGAACGCTTCGCGGTTCTCGTGAAGGAAATGACATTTCCGGTAACGGTACAAGAGGACAGAACAACCGAGGCTCAGCAGATCCTACGAACCGGGGTGATGGGGACAATGTGTTCCACAATGGTAACCAGGCCCCTAGTGACGACTCTTACTTCTTTAAAAATGAAATGAAGGAAGTGGCGCTTACCGCTGTTTTTACGTTAGGAAATATCAGCTTCATCAGACCACTTCGCAAAGTGCAGATGTTCATGTTTGCCGGAGTAGGGACAATATGGAGCGACGTGAATGGAGGGTTCGGTGTCCCTGATGACGCCAAGAATTACCACTTCTCATGGGGTGACGATTACTTCAACCTCGTAACTGACGGAAGCGGAGATATCATTGATGCCCAAACAACGTACCAAGGTCGAAACTTCACCTTACCATTCGGGTTCGGATTCAAGAGAAATTTTGGTGACATGCTGGATGTGGGTATCGAGTATCGCTTGAACTACACGCGTTCTGATAACCTCGACGCATATTCTTTCCCATTGTGGAGGAACCGTCATACAGACTTCTACGGCCTTTTAGGTTTCCAGGCATCCTTAAAGCTTGGTGGAATGAAGAGATCACCGACCATTACGATTGGTTAAATCCCGTTGCCGACATCTATGAGTCTTTGGATTCATTGGAAGATATTGAAGAAAAAGTGGAGCTTCTCTTGGAAGACACCGACGGTGACGGAACACCTGATTATTATGATCAGGAGCCGAATACAGAAAAAGGTGCCTGGACCTGGGATAATGGTGTGACTGTCGATCTGGATGAGGATGATGTTCCTGATTACCGCGATGATGAGCCGGCTTCTGAAAAAGGGTCTATTGTAGACGCCAAAGGAGTTATGGTAGACAAAGACAAGGACCGCGTTCCTGATTATCGCGACGACGACACGAATACCCCTGAAGGTGTGTTTGTTCGCCCGAATGGTACTCATGATGCCGGTGGTGTCGGTGGAGCTTGTTGTAACTGCAATGACGTTACTCTTCCTACCATCATTTTTGACCGAGGAAGCAGCAAGGTTAAACCTGAATTCTACGGAGTACTCTACTCTGTAGCTGAAAAAATGAAAGAATGTCCGGATCTTGAAGTGAAGGCTACCGGATATGCCATTCGCTCAAAATCACAAGCGAATCTGGCTGTGACCCGGACCAATGCCATCATTGAGCACTTGAATCAAACGTACAACATCCCGAGAGATCGCTTCGAAGTGAATACAGAAGGTGATGCACCATCCGGTCTGGAATACAGCGATCGACGTATCGATCTGGATCACAAGAAATGATCATAAGAGTAGAGAATAAAAAAAGGGACCTTTAAGCGTCCCTTTTTTTGTGTCCGTTCTTTTAGTTGTGTGAGCTATAGTACCTGCGGATCTGGTCTCTGACCTGCAAGAATATCGGCTGTGTAAATTCTACGAATAGTTGCTGAGGCGGTGGCGGGAAAGCTTCTCTCCGTCTGATCAGTTCATGATCTTCCGGAAGCAGCGCCTCTTCCTGTCCGTTATAGAAGCCCCAGTCCCATTCCCAAATGAAGGTTCCGGGCATCTTGTCCTGACGAACAGTTTGACCACTTACAGCATCCACGATCTGGAAGTCGAGTAATCCCGATGAGTTCACCGATTTATGTACCAAAGTCAAGGTCGCCCTGGCTGTTCCGTAAACCGGTACTTTCCCTTCATCGGTTTCCACAAATCCCATCTCCACACTATCCTTGGTTCTGATGAATTCCTCTTCTCTGATAAGAGTCTGGCCGACGACAAAATCATCGAAGCGCATGACGATCACCTGGTCGGGGTCAATATCATATTGAGCCACATCCGCAGTCGAATGGAACTGAACGAATCGATAATTGAATCCACGTGCTGTCTCCATGATCTTGTTCTGAAAGAACTCATTGGAAATAGCCAGTGATCTGGAATGGATTGGTATGTCATCGATCAACACGTGAATGGTTGCAGCATCCAAAGCTGTATTCAGATATTCGTCAATGCGATCGTATTCCGGCGTATAGTTCTTCGCTGTTTGAAAATGGCGATATGCATCTCTAGCCTTGAACAAGTCGTTCTTCTCCAGATCAAGCAAACCTTGCTCAAAATGGGCCTTGGAGGCTGCTAAGCGAGCGACGTTCAACTCTTCCTGGAAATAACGTGCGTTCGGAATAATGCTCAGACAAGCCGGACAACGCGAGATCTCGTCATGCAAGCGATTCATCGCCTCATAGTGTCGCACGATATCGTCATGTCGGAACTGCGCTGTTGATGCTTTCAGCAACTTCACTTCCTTCATGTGATAATCCTCGGCATGTTCGTATGCCACGATCAATACATGACGTGCCTTCTTGTGATCGGGTTTCTTTCTCAAGCGATTCACTGCTTGAAGAACCGCCGTGTCGTAATCACCTTTTTCAAGGCGCTTCAAACCGCTGGTACACTGCACCGTCGTCATCATGATGATCAGTGATACAAGCAATACGAGTGGGTTCGAGAGGTTGTTGGTTAGTACTCGTGCTTTCATAGGCCAAAAATATTAAGGGTTCACGATAAGAGATACAAAAACCTTCCCTTTGATCGTCAAGCGATGAGACAAACGTTCAAATATGAACCTAAATCACTCACATTAAGCATATTATAACATAAGTGATTCGACGCAGCTAAAAAATGCCCATTTCGCGGGATTGTACTTTTTTACATACGACTCGTAGAGCTTTTGCTATATTCCCACTCCTACATCCATGAAAAAAGTCTTGCTTTCACTTATCGTCGTTATGATCAACCAGTTTTGGTCGGTCGGACAGGAGTTTGAGCTCGGCACTCTCTACAAAGCTGATTCAAAGTTTTTCCAGATCGGGCTCTTGTCAACGCCAGATACAGGATGGAATCTGAATATTTTCCACGATCACAAAGGTCAATCCTGGGAGTTTGATCAGGATCTTAAGCGAACTACAGTGCTCACCACTGATGATGTCAAGAGAAAATCGAACTTTCTGTTCCATTATCAGATCGGTGACACCAATGGATATGTGTATGAGCATCGCGCCGGAATTAACGACCGGGAGGTCTGGTTGAAGCACGATCAAGCTTCGGAACCAGTTAAACTATTGCACCTGGTCAAGATCCGAGGCGAATTCCCTGCACTTCGAATCGAGCAGGTGTCAAGAGGCATTCTCCTCTGGTATAGTCCGATACAACTGACTGACGAAGCGAATGCAACTCTGGAATTGATTGAGTATTCCGCAGGTGGGGACCAATTATTGAATTGGGAGATATCCCTGAACAAACCGGAAAAACTACTAAGGAAATTGCGACTGGATGTACATGAAGGAAAGGTCTTTCTGACTACCAAAGAATTCGACATGAGTCCTGTGGAGAAAAGAGCGTTCAAAGCCAATTACAGTTACGTCATGTATTCTTTCCCTTTCGGCTCTGACAGCGTGACGACCCAACTGCTCCACCCAGAGGGTCTTTTCCCACTCATGCCACTGATCAAGATTGACAAAAACCAACTCCTTTCATTCTGTTTTGCAGGGAAGAAAAATAACCGAAAGCAACAATTCCTCTGTGAAACCACGATAAACACCCTCACTTCTGAGCGGACTGAGAAGAAGCACGAACTCTCGGAATTGGAGTTACCGAGAAACGCATTGACATACCGCTGGATGTCGAGAAGTTTTTACGGGTTACGTGCAATGAATGTCCAATCATCAGATAGCAGTTGGACACTTACAGCTGAATTTCGTGATTATCGCGTCGTTGGGAATTCCGCCAGCGGCCCCGTGATCAGCTACATCTTCGGACCCATCGCACTGATCCACAAGGACCCATCCGGATTAAAACTCTCTGTGATCGAAAAGTATCAGCACAGCGCAAACGACAATGGCACTCATCTATCATACTTTGCATACAAAACAGACAGTTCCCGAGTGTTCGTGCAAACAACAAGTCACAGGTACTTCCTGGGTCTTCCCTGGCTCCGATCCATCTACAAACGATCGAACATTCAGATCTCAGAAGTGAGCAATGACGACATGACCGTTAAAATCACAGAATTACCTCGATTCGAACAGAAGATCGCACCACATTGGCGTGATGCATTTGTGTGGGACCAGGAGATAGTGGTTCCTGTCTCCGGCAAGAAATTGATCGGACTGGGAAAACTCAAGCCCTGATGATATTCAGAAAATCGGAAGCCTTCAAACTGGCACCTCCGATCAAGCCCCCGTCAATATCGGGCTGGCCGAATAACTCCTCCGCATTGGCAGGTTTTACGCTTCCACCATAGAGTATACGTATCTCATTGGCTATAGCCGCTCCATAGCGCACTTCAAGTAAGCTCCGGATATGTGCATGCATTTCCTGTGCTTGTTCAGCACTTGCTGTGACACCTGTACCGATCGCCCATACCGGCTCGTATGCGATGACCAGTTTATCCGTATTTCCCGCCTCCACTTTTGCTATGACCTCGTTGACCTGAGCAGCTACCACATCGAAGTGCTGATCTGCTTTACGCTGCTCAAGTGTTTCTCCACAACATGCAATGGCGATCAACCCGTTTCGAGTAACGGCCTCAGCTTTCAATCCAACAGTTTCGTTGGTCTCATTGAAGTACTGTCGACGCTCCGAATGTCCTAGTATCACAGCCTCAACGGGCACTGATTTCAGCATAGGAACAGAAACTTCTCCGGTATAAGCACCACTTTCTTCATAGTGACAGTTCTGAGCTCCGAGGACAAGTCCGCTTCCATTGATGGTATTAATGAATGTCTTGAGATGAATGTAAGGAGGAAAGATCATGACTTCACATTTGTCCAAGTCTTCTACGTGTACATTGCTCACGATCTCTTTCATCAAGGTGTAGCCGTCCTGAAGGTCGGTATTCATTTTCCAGTTTCCTGCGACTATTCTCTTTCGGGTCATGTTTGCTAGGTCGTTTATTGATTCGCTTCCCAGAAGCGGTATTGTTCTGTATGTTCAAAGACGTATCCGAGTATCTCCTTATCAGCATCGGTCAGTTCTACTTCCCGTCTTGCCATTACCATCTCGGCTGTTTCGAGTGCTTTCTTCAATTGATGGGTTGAGAATCCATTGCTACCGCCCCATGCAAATGATGGAACGTAATTGCGCGGAAATCCACTCCCAAAGATGTTGCACGACACACCGATCACGGTGCCGGTATTGAACATGGTATTGATGCCGCATTTGGAATGGTCACCCATGATCAAACCGCAAAACTGCAAACCCGTTTTGGCGAACCTGCCTTCAGAGTAGTCCCAGATACGTACTTCAGTATAATTGTTCTTGAGATTCGAGTTGTTGGAATCAGCACCGATGTTACACCATTCTCCCAGAACACTGTTTCCGAGGAATCCGTCATGTCCTTTGTTGCTGTATCCAATAAGGATGGAGTTATTCACCTCCCCTCCTACTTTGGAGTGAGGCCCGATTGTCGTAGCTCCGTAGATCTTTGTCCCCAATTTGAGCACGCTATGTTCGCACATGGCCAGAGAACCGCGTACGAGGCTCCCTTCCATGATCTGAGCATCCTTCCCAACATATATGCACCCTCCATCAGGATTCAGGATCGCTCCTTCTACTCGCGCACCGGCTTCAATGAAAATGTCTCCTTCTCCGGTAACTCGGTTCGTATCACTCAATGGAGCAGATTTCCGTCCGTTGGTGAGCGCTTTGAAATCCTCTCGGATCTGTGCGTCATTTGCTGTAAACAGATCATACGGACGGTTTACAAATTCGCAATCGATCTCGTTGCCATCGTATGGCGACCAAAGTTCCTGCAGACCGATCTCGGCCGCAGAGCGCAATGCTACAAGGACCCCATTGGAGACCAGACAGCCATTCATTGGAAGTTCACGAATGGCTTGCAGCAATTCGTCATTTGGAAGTACTCGGCCGTTCACAAACAGGTTGTCATTCGAATAAGAAACCGGGTATTTACCGGCAAGATGGTCCGCACATAAATGTGAGACCTCACCGCCCAGATGCAATTGCCACTTCTCTGATAGAGTCAGGATACCAACTCGAAGTTCAGCCGGCGGACGTGTTAAGGTCAGCGGGTACAATCGCTCAATTGAGCTGTCGTCGAACAGAATGACATTCATGAAGCTCCGAAATTAGTTCTTTCCCCTGATAACGCTCTTTTCATGATGGTAGGATTCGTTGAAAATAAAAAAGCTCCTGTTCGAGGAGCTTTTTATCAATGCTTTTATCAGAAGATTATTTCTTCTTTCCGTATCGCTTGTTGAATTTGTCAATACGACCTGCTGTATCAACGAACTGCATTTTACCGGTGAAGAATGGATGTGACTTGTCAGAAATATCCAGTTTGTACAATGGATACTCATTCCCATCTTCCCACTTTACAGTCTCTTTGGTCTCAACAGTTGAGCGCGTCATGAACATGTGCTCATTGGACATGTCCTTGAAAACAACGAGTCGGTAATTATCAGGATGTATTCCGTCTTTCATCTTTCGCTACTTTTGAAGGAGTGCAAAGGTAGTACTAATATTGTCTTCCACAAACATAAAATCACGGCTTGACGGAGAAAAATAAGCGTTCCATTGAAAATGTGGCAATTAGAATTGCTATTCGGCACATTATCAGACATTTATTGTTTGCTTTTGGACTACTTTTCATACTCCGGATCCTTTTCCTGCTTTACAATTGGGAGCAGTTCTCCAACTCTGGAGTGGTGGCTCTCACAGAGACGGTCATTCAGGGATTTCGTTTCGATCTCAAACTGATCTATTATTCCTGGCTTCCATTGTTGTTGCTGGATTGTTTGACGCTCCGCTCCTATTGGGCAGTTCGCTCCATTCAGCAGATCTGGGTGGCGGTGGTATGTCTGAACTCCGGGATCGATACAGGTTTCTTTGCCTTTTCCAAAGTTCGGAATGGACGCGAGATCCTGATGTTTCTCGATCATTCGAACAACATTTCTTTGTGGACCTATGTGGCCGACTATTGGTTATTCGCTGTTCTTATAGTGATACTAGTTGTTCTGGCTTCACGCTTGCTCAGGAACTGGCGTGCCGATTGGCCTCCGATGAAAGGACAACGCACTTTGGTTGTTTTAACCCTTGCAGCTCTACTCTTCATTCCAATGAGAGGAGGTTTTTCGGGAAGACCATTGCGCAGTTCTGATGCCCACCTGTATGTCAGAAACGAACTGGTACCGATCGCTTTGAACTCTACGCTGCTTTTAGTAGAACAAGATATCCCTGAAATTCCTGACGAGTTGACTGCTTCAACAGTGCTTCCCGGCAAGAGTCGTTATTATGGAGATGACTCACTGTTCAAACCGAATTTCATCCTGATATTCCTGGAGAGTTTCGGAAAAGAATATACCGGCCTGAATCATAATTATACGTTCAACTACACTCCGAATCTCAATGAACTCATGGCCAAAAGCTTGGTGTGTACCGACGCCTACGCAACCGGTTTGCGGTCGGTGGATGCTGTTCCCGGTGTGTATTCAGGTGTTCCTCGACTTGGATCGACCTCCTTCACCAAAACTCCATACGCCTTCAATCGATTAGAAAGTATCAACTCGCTGCTGGGCAACATTGGTTACTCCACGCACTTCTATCACGGAGCGGAGTCGAGCACCATGGGTTTTCACGCTTTTCTGAAGTCGGGCGGACTCGACCGGTACCAGAGCATCGCAGATTATCCAAAATCAGATCAGGACCACGATGGACATTGGGGGATCTATGACGGAGCATATCTGGATTATTTCAAAACCGAATTGGACACCATGCGTCAACCTTTCCTTGCATCGGTGTTCACGCTGAGCAGTCATCACCCCTATTCGATCCCGAATGAATGGAAGGATTCTTTCGACCAAGGATCATTGGAAATTCATGCCAGTATTGGCTATACCGATCGCATGCTCGCCGAATTTTTCAAAAAGGCGGAAAGATCAGCGTGGTTTGAGAACACGATATTTATCATCATGGCCGATCACAGCTCGGAGAATGCAATGCATGCCTATCGTACGCCATCCGGTAAATATGAGATCCCATTGTTGTTCTATTCTCCAAAGTGGATCCAGGCAGGCTCCATCAATGAGACCACCGGACAAACGGATGTCTTACCCACCATACTCGATCTGATAAACTACCCGGATTCTGTATACACATTTGGAGAATCGATCTTCGACGCAGACCGGAAATCTCTGGCAATGCACAACGACAATTTCACGTACCATATCACTCAGAACGGATGGAACTACGGAGTGTCTCAAAACGACCTGGAGCCGATCTTCCTGTACGACAAGATCAACGACCCCAACTGCCTGATAAATGTATTGGACAAAAACCCTGACAAGGCATCAGACCTGGATTCTCTCTTGCGGTTGAAGCTCTCAGAGTATCATACCCGTATGGAAATGAATGCTTTCAATTAATTCTATCTTTGCCGCATGCAAAAAGCAGCTCTGCCAAAGGGGACAAGGGACTTTGCTCCCGACGTCATGCGCCGAAGGAACTTCATCACAGACACCATCATCCATGTCTACAAGAAGTTCGGGTTTCAACCCATTGAAACTCCGGCCATGGAAAACCTGAGCACCCTGCTTGGCAAGTATGGTGACGAAGGAGACAAGCTCCTTTTCAAGATCCTGAATTCCGGAGATTTTCTGAAGAAAGTAAGCCCGGAGGAGTTGAATGATGCCGATGCAAATTCACTCGGGTTAAAAATTGCCGAAAAGGGACTTCGATACGATCTGACCATACCATTCGCCCGATTCGTCGTGCAGCACAGAAATGACATTCTATTTCCGTTTCGACGGTACCAGATCCAACCCGTATGGAGAGCTGATCGTCCTCAAAAAGGCAGATACCGTGAATTCTGGCAATGTGATGCGGATGTGATCGGCACCGATTCCATGATCGCAGAGATCGACCTCATTCAGATCTATTCTGAGGTGTTCGACGCACTTGGATTCGACGACTATGTTCTGAAGATCAATCACCGAAAATTACTGGAAGCTGTTGCGATCACTTGCGAGATGGATTCGAATTTCAGGCACCTTACTGTTTGTATCGACAAGTTGGATAAGATCGGATGGGAAGGCGTTGAGACAGAATTAGCAACGGAATTTTCACATCCATCCATTGAAAAGTTGAAGACCATTTTGATCAATGGAAAGATCACTACAGAGTTTCTGAATGATCTCAGCGCGAAACTGACTGCCTCTCCTTCATTAGATCAAGCCCTAAAAGACCTTAGAGAGATTCTCGGATTCATTTCCGACATACAGCTGGACGTAAATATGGAATTGGACCTGAGCCTGGCGCGAGGGCTAGACTACTACACGGGATGCATCTTTGAAGCGATCATTCCGGAAAGTGGAATTGGTTCCGTTTCGGGTGGAGGACGATATGATGATCTCACCGGAGTGTTCGGCATGAACGACGTGAGTGGTGTTGGAATATCGTTCGGGATCGATCGCCTCTATGATGTCATGGAGCACTTCGGACTGTTCAACGAACTAGAGAGCTCTCCGGTAAAACTGCTCTTGGCTCACTTCGATGAAAAGAGTCGATCTGCCTGCGTAAAACTTGCTAGAGAACTTCGGTCGATGGACATTTCAGTTCAGGTTTACCCTGATGTGAAGAAGATCAAGAAGCAGCTTGACTATGCAAACAAGAACCACATCCCATTCGTGGGTGTGATCGGTGAGGACGAAATAGCGGCAGGCTCTGTCCAGTTGAAAAACATGCGGAATGGGGAGCAGGTTTCAGTATCTCAAAGTAAGATCGGGGAAGCACTCCTGTGAAGCTAAAACACTTACACAAGATCGATCCGATCATCATCTACCAGGATGATGATATCATTGCGCTCAACAAACCCAGCGGATTGCTCAGTTTGCATGACCGCGATCAACGCGACACATCTTTGATAGACCTTCTCCGCAAGTACGATCCGAATGCTACACTCTGTCATCGACTCGACCGCGAAACTTCCGGAGTTATAATCGCTGCACGTTCTCAAGAAGTATATCGCG
Organism: Sphingobacteriia bacterium; assembly: GCA_008080835.1. Classification (GTDB taxonomy): domain Bacteria; phylum Bacteroidota; class Bacteroidia; order NS11-12g; family UBA9320; genus VMDK01. The sequence continues at coordinate 15,681 of VMDK01000039.1, forward strand.
AAATAGCGGTGCAATTCGAAAAACGCAAGGTTGATAAGACCTACTACGCAATAGTGCAAGGGAGTCATCATTTTAAAGATCATGTGATCGATCTGCCTCTTTCCATCACGTCAAGGGGAAAATCAAAAGTAGATCACCGTAGAGGTCGCCCTTCTCGAACAAGCGTCGAATCTACAGAGATCTTCAAACATTATACTGCAGTAGAGTGCAAACCGAAAAGTGGACGACTCCATCAGATCAGGATACATCTCGCTTCAGTGAACGCCCCGCTTGCAGGTGATGAGACATATGGAGGCAAGTATCCGTATATGTCGGACATCGTGTATAAATACAACAAAGGGCGAGGCAAAGAAGAACGACCAATGATACATCGAGTTGCCTTGCACGCTTACCGAATCAAGTTTGAATTGAAGGGGAAAACGCATGATATTGAGGCTCCTTTGTCAGATGACATCGAGATACTACTCAAACTCCTTCGAAAAAATGATGCACTTCCTGCGTAGATTCGGCCTCGAAATTTTTTTGCTCCTTAACTCATTGGCGATCTTCGCTCAGGATTCGAGGACTGTGGCTTCATCTACTGTTTCTGATCTGGGGAATTCCAATTTCAAAGCAGTCCACGGTCGATTCGGCGATGATCTGGCCAAAAGTATCAGCAAAAAACAGCTTCAAACGATCTGGACCCAACTTACAACTGCCTACGGACAATTCGAAAAAGCAGAAGAAGGAGAGTTCACGATAGAGGATGGATCAACAAAGGCTCTGATCCCCATCCAATTTGAAAGTGGCAGTATGACCCTGCAGCTTAAGATCGAAGGGGAATGGATCACAGGGATCTATTTTGCCCCGAATTCATATGTCTTACCTGCATCGGTAAAGGGAGTTTCATTTGGCAAGAAACAACTCACCGTTGGAGCCGACACTTTCAAACTGGATGCAGAGCTGGTCGTTCCGAGAACTCCTCAGAAATGTCCGGTCGTGATCCTGGTACACGGCTCAGGCCCAATGGATATGGACGAATCGGTGTACGCTTCCAAGGTGTTCAAGGACCTTTCTTTGATGCTGGCGACCCACGGTGTGGCCACATTGCGATATGACAAACGGAGTAAAACCTATCCTCACCTCTTTGAGTCAGGAAAGGACTTTACCCTTGGTGACGAAACTGTCGACGACGCCCTCAGTGCTGTTCAAGTGGCAAAAAGTCTGGATCTCATTGACACCAATCGAGTCTTCGTATTGGGACATAGTTTGGGAGCATATGCGGTACCTCGAATTGCAAAAATGGATCCAACCATTACCGGTGGAATTGTCATGGCCGGTCCTGCCCGCAAGTTGTTCGAGATCTTACCGGAACAGTACGACTACCTTTTGGGTCGGGACGGTAAACTCAGCTTCATTGATAAGATGATCCTACGGAAAATGGACAAAGCAGTTGAGCAACTCCGTGGATTACCGGACGATGTACCCAAGAAGTTGAAAATGCCCATGGCTTATTGGCCCATACATTTCTTTGTTGACATCCATGGCTACGATCCCGTGGCCACGGTCAAGCAGGATACCCGTCCATTTCTCATTTTACAAGGTGAGCTGGATTATCAAGTCAGCTATGCCAATGATTTTTCTCGCTTCAAATCTGAATTGGAAGAAGAGCCCGGAGTGCGGTTGATCTCCTATCCTAAATTGGATCACCTAATGATGGATGCACAAGGGGAATCTACCCCTTCCGATTACTTCCAAATGAGAAACGTTGAGCCTGAGGTAGTCCAAGATATTGCCAAATGGGTCCTCGGTCAGAAATAGGACTTATCCATAATTTTCAACATCTCTTTCTGCTGGACTCCCTCTTTCTATATTTGCACAAATCTAGACATTCATGGAAAGTGGTATCGGCGAAAAAGCCATTCTGATGCTCGCAGATGGAAGTGTATTTGAAGGCACTTCTATCGGAAAGATCGGCACAACAACAGGAGAGATCTGTTTCAACACCGGGATGACCGGTTACCAGGAAATTTTCACTGACCCATCCTACTTCGGTCAGGTCATAGTGATGACCAGTGATCACATAGGCAACTACGGTGTTCACGACGATGAGACGGAGTCGGCCGGGATCAAGATCAACGGCCTCATCTGTAAGCGATTCACGCACAAATTTTCTCGTAAAACTGCCAGCGGCGGTCTGAATGATTATCTGATCGAGAATAACATGGTCGGGATCACAGACGTGGACACCCGACAGATCGTTCGCAGGATCCGTAGTCAGGGAGCTATGAACTGCATTATCTCATCCGACGTTCTCGACACCGATGAACTTCGTAAGAAGCTAGATGCAACTCCTTCAATGGACGGGTTAGAGCTTGCCTCAAAAGTGAGCACACAGGAACCATATTTCATGGGAGATCCGGAAGCAGAGATCAAGATCGCAGTGATGGATTATGGTGTAAAGACCAACATCCTGAGATGTCTGGCAGAACGAGGATGTTACCTGAAGGTTTATCCTCATAACACGACTTATGAAGAACTGAAGATGTGGGGAGCCGACGGGTACATGCTCAGCAATGGCCCCGGTGATCCTTCTGTTATGCCTGAGGCGACCGCAGAGGTGAAGAAGATCCTAGAAGCCGGCGAGAACATCTTTGGCATATGCCTGGGAAGTCAGCTGCTGGCGCAAAGCGTTGGTATGAAGACATTCAAAATGCACCACGGCCACCGAGGTTTGAATCACCCTGTCCAAAATCTAAAGACGAACCGATCTGAGATCACTAGCCAGAACCACGGCTTTGCCATTGATCCGGAAAGTGTCGATGAGAGTGTCGCTGAAGTGACGCACATCAACTTGAATGATGGAACTGTTGAAGGGATCCGAATTCTGAACAAACCTGCTTTTGCCGTTCAATATCACCCTGAAGCAAATCCCGGACCTCACGATTCGAGGTACCTGTTCGATGACTTCATTTCGATGATCAAAAACAACCAAACAGCCTGACCAGGCCAAAAGCATAATCATGAGCAACATTATTGACATCCACGGTCGCCAAATCCTCGACTCTCGTGGGAATCCTACTGTAGAAGCAGAAGTTGTCACGTCAAACGGCGTCGTTGGAAGAGCAGCCGTCCCATCCGGTGCATCTACCGGGATACACGAAGCTGTGGAGTTAAGAGATGGCGACAAGTCCATGTACCTCGGCAAGGGTGTACAAAAAGCAGTTGAGCATATTGATCACGAGATCGCAGAACAGCTCATTGGTATGTCAGTGCTCGATCAAACTGCATTGGATCAAAAGATGATCGAGATCGACGATACTGCGAACAAGTCGAAGTTGGGCGCAAATGCCATCCTGGCGGTATCACTTGCAGCTGCGAAAGCCGGAGCTCTGGAGTCGGGACAAGAACTTTACAAGTACATCGGCGGGGTCAATGCGAAAGTGTTGCCGGTACCGATGATGAACATCCTCAATGGAGGAAGTCATGCCGACAACTCCATCGACTTTCAGGAATTCATGATCATGCCGGTAAAGGCGGATACATTCTCCCAGGCATTGCGAATGGGTGTGGAGGTGTTCCACCATTTGAAGAAAGTACTCACAGATGCAGGGCACAGCACCAACGTTGGTGATGAGGGTGGTTTTGCTCCGAATCTCGGATCCAATGAAGAGGCGGTTGAAACAGTGCTGAAAGCGATCGAGTCGGCAGGATTCCGACCAGGTGAAGACATCTATATTGCCATGGACGCTGCTAGTTCAGAGTTCTATCTGAAAGATGAAGGTGTTTATCATTTCCATAAATCAAGCGGTCGTAAACTGAGCTCGGGAGAACTCGTAGAATTTTGGAGCGACTGGACCAAAAAATATCCGATCGTGAGTATTGAGGATGGATTGGAGGAAGATGACTGGGCCGGTTGGTCTTCTCTCACGAAGTCGTTCGGTGATCGCGTACAACTTGTTGGTGACGACCTATTCGTGACCAATGTAGATCGCCTTGGAAAAGGGATCGCTAATGGCGTTGCAAATTCGATCCTCATTAAAGTGAACCAGATCGGCAGCTTAACCGAGACCATTGATGCCATTCAACTCGCAACGCGCCATTCCTATACGAATGTGATCAGTCACCGTAGTGGTGAGACTGAAGACACAACGATTGCTGACCTTGCAGTGGCGATGAACAGTGGACAGATCAAAACAGGGTCTGCATCTAGAACGGATCGTATTGCCAAATACAATCAGTTGATCCGCATCGAGGAAGATCTTGGAGAGAACGCCATTTATGGTGGTGCTTTCTTCCCCTACAAGTAAAAAGGATCAGTCGAACTCGAGATCGAGTCCTTCACGTAACTTATTGATGACCGGATTCTTCTTGGCCATCTCCTTCAGCTTTTCTCCATCGGTATAAGCTCGGGGTCCTTCGACCACATGTTCCGACTCTGTCAATTCGATAGAGATATTCCTACTGCCTGCATTTTTCCGAAGGATCTGCAGCAATTCCATTTTGAATTCCTCGAGTCGCAATAGGTGTGCTTTAGTCGCAGTGAAGTGAATATGCCCCTCTGTGATCTCAGGTTGAATGATATTCAATAATGCATTCATGCTACGGCTACCATCTTTGCCATATTCTTCACGGAATGTATCATATGCCTTTTGCAGTTGCTCCGCAGAAACGGTATCGTCTGTACGATGGAACGTTTCAGCCTCCACCTCTCCGTTAGGATCGTCTGCAGGCTTCACAAATGCACCTCCCGCCTCTTCTTTAGCCTTGGAAAGGCTGATATGCGCTTTCTTCTTGGTGCGTTTTTGTAGCCCTTCTAGCTTACTGAATTTGATGCGATCCGGCTCGGATCTCGTTTCGGGTTGAGGAGCAGGAACTTCCTTGATCTCCTCTGTCGGTTGATCCGGTTCCGGTGCTTTCTGTGCTTCCTGTTTGGGTTCTTCTTCAACAGGAGCCGATTCAATTTCTTTTTCAGGTTGGGAGGAGGGCGCCGGAGCTGACTGCTGACTTAGGTCAAGCTGTGCTAAGAA
>VMDK01000118.1 GCA_008080835.1 Sphingobacteriia bacterium
TCAATTAATTGGTATTCTGTTTTCTATTGTAAATGTAGCAGATTTCAATTGCTATTTCCAAGAGCTGGAGCAGCAAAATACAAAGCTGTGACTTACTACTGAGTCGATCTTGAACTGAATTGAGCGTAGAAAAGACAGTCACCACCTTCGCTCAGATAATCGCAATAGCCTGACCCTACTAGTGAGAATTCTGTGGTTTGATTTGCGAACCGATCCACTACTTCTTCATTCTCCTGACTGAATACTGAACACGTCAAATACCAGAGCTCCCCTCCTTCTTTTACGAATTGAGATGCATTGTTCAGTATCTCATATTGGCGAGTTGTATACACTTGTAGTTTTGTCTTGTCGAAATTGACGTGATCTTCCGGGGTTCTCGACCAGGTACCGGATCCCGAACACGGAACGTCGCAGAGGACATAGTCAAAACTGCGCTTTTGCTCCGTCCGTTTCACCCCTGATCTGACTTTAACAAATTCCAATTGCTGCACACTTTGGGTGGCATCGAATTGAGAAACAGAAAAATCCCGATGCCCTAAACTACCGAGTCTCTCTTTGAGTTGTCGCAGTATTCCAGGACGGATATCACTCCCGCATAGATCCAGATCTGAACTTCGGTCAAGCATTGCAAGTGACTTCCCTCCGGCACCGCAACAAACATCCCAGACCTTGGATCCCGGATTGATGTGGATCATATTGATGGCTTCTTGAGAAGCAATATCCTGGATCACAAACTGTTTCTGTACTCCGGAAGGAAGCTTATCGAGCGGTGTTGCCGCTTCAAAGGCTACGGCATTTCCGTTAACATCAACCGGCTTATACTCGGCTTGAAAAGTTTCCAGGAGTTGGTCCAGGTCTGCTCGAACTCGGATCCAGGTCTTCGGTTGGGTGAACAAGCCCTGAAAGTAGACTTCCTGATCGACCCTTGGACTGAGTAGATCTGAGTACTGCATGAACTTATCCGCATCGAAAATATCGAGTTCGATTACTGAACGATACATCGAATCAGTTGGGATGTTTGCCATCGTATCAATGATCTTGTTCTCATTATCCGACCAGGTCTCTTCCATGTCGGGAGCTGAGTTCACACTCAGGATCAACCATCCAAAGCTGAGTTGTTCCTCTATTGAACCCTTAGTGAACACACCTACCCGCCAATAGCTGTAGCATAGATCTCGCAACTCACGCCGATCTCTGGAGCCAAACTTCTTTTGCTCCTTGAAGCACTTTTTTAGATGAAGATGAAATGGTTCAGGTGCCCGGTAGCGCCGAATGATCTCAGCGGCTATTGGCAACCTCTTTCGGAAGTATCTCATGATCGGTCGAATTCCCTCAGGCGAAAATCTTCAAATCTGAGGAAGTAAAGATGATGGTTCTGTCGGAAACCATCGTATTCATTGAAGCGATACGTGGAAATGGAATATTTAAAAGATCTACCGTCGAGATACATCGGGAAATTCTCTCCGAATGCCATCAAGAACTCACCGATAAACCGCATTTGATCATACCCCATATTGGCATAAACACCGGGATCTTCCCTGAACATGGTTCTAAACTCCTGACGCATTGCAAGTCGATTGGTGTCGTGAACGTCTTGAAACTCATGCGTGATCAGGTGCACGTTCAATTTGTTCCAGAAGTTATAATCACAATCTTCAAAATTCGACCAGCTCTGTTCACCATAGACTGTCACTTCGCGCTTAGCGGCGAATATCTTTCCAAGACTAGAACTGACCTTTCTTCTGTTGTTCGTGGGAATGTACACAAGGTTCAAGCCACTCTGACGGAGCTTTTTCTCCCAGTCCAAACCGGGAGAATAACCCAATACCGTATACATCAGATTACCGTTGCGCTTCAACGCTTCGACAACCAGAGGAATTGATCTCTTCGCCTGCCAGCTGCTGTCATTGAGGATGATGACCTTCGAATCCGGATAGTTCGATGCCCAATGCTCCACGATCTGTTCGGCCATCAGTTTATTTCCCGGAATAGAAGTATAGAGAAATGGATTAGGCCGTTTCAACTCATCAATCCGTGAAAAGGGCGAAAACAGTGGGATCTTGTGTTTGAGAGAAAAATCAGAAACGATCTGTAAATGTGACTCGAGAATCGGCCCAATGATCATGTCCATTTTGCGTAACTCGCTCTTTCTCAATATTCTCTGAGTCTCGCTGGTGTCGTTCTTGTTATCGTATACATGCAGACGCAACTGCATTCCTGTTTCCTCTAGCTCTCTGAGAGCCAACTTTACGCCCTGATAGTATTCCAACATGATCTTCGCAGTCGCATTGACCTTGTCGGAGGGCTCATTCAGGTAAAATGGCAGAATAAGCGCTACATCAAATTCCTCTTGTCGAATTGCTACCTGAAATAGTTCTCCGTGAAACTCAACCGTATTCTTGGTTTCAATTTCAGGTAATGTCTCCTCTTCCTCGATGGCCGGGTCCGTTTTGCCCAGATCGGTGTGCACGATTTCCGGCTGATCATTCTCTCCTCCTGTAATCGGTGGAGGTACCGGATCGGAACGGAGAATGTGGCACGAACTCAGTACGAACCACAACAGGAGCGCTATGTATCTATTCCCATTCAATAGTGGCAGGAGGTTTAGAGCTTATATCAAATACAACTCGGTTGATCCCTTTGATATTGTTGATGATGCTGTTACTGATCTTTCCGAGGAACTTATGTGGGAGTTCTGCCCAATCCGCTGTCATCCCATCAACGGAGGTAACAGCTCTCAAGCAGATCACATTCTCGTAAGTGCGTTCATCACCCATTACGCCAACGCTTTGGACGGGAAGGAAAATAGCTCCTGCTTGCCAAACGTAATCGTAGAGATTCTCGTCTTTAAGTCCTTGAATGAATATGTCATCCGCTGCCTGCAGGATCGCCACATTCTCCCGTGTGATCTCGCCAATGATACGGATAGCCAATCCCGGTCCCGGGAATGGGTGTCTGCGAAGTATCTCACCCGGCACACCTGCTTCAGCTCCTATGAGCCGAACTTCATCTTTGAACAATGTATTCAACGGTTCAAGAAGCTTCAAATGCATCTTCTCAGGCAGTCCACCTACATTGTGATGTGATTTAATGGTTGCCGAGGGTCCTTTGACCGAGACACTTTCGATCACATCGGGATATATGGTTCCTTGTGCGAGCCACTTTGCGCCGTCAACCTTTTTGGCCTCCGCGTCAAATACCTCCACAAAAACCCTTCCGATGATCTTTCTTTTCGTTTCCGGATCCGATATGCCTTCGAGTTCGTTCAAGAAATTATCACTTGCATCTACTCCTTTAATATTCAAACCCATCTGTTCGTAAACGCGAAGCACGTCATCGAACTCATCTTTTCTCAAAACTCCGTTGTTCACGAATATGCAATAGAGGTTCTTTCCAATGGCTTTATGAATGAGTGAAGCCGCTACTGATGAGTCCACTCCACCACTCAGCCCGAGGATGACCTTGTCGTCTCCGACCTGCTCTCTGATCCAGTCAACCGTACTATCGATAAAATGTGCTGCAGTCCAGCTTTGATCACATCCGCAGATGTTCACCACGAAATTCTCGATGACTTGTTTCCCCTCCAGAGAATGTGTCACTTCCGGGTGAAATTGGATCCCATAAACATCCTTACCGGTCACGCGGAATGCCGCTATGTTCACTGATTCGGTGCTGGCGATCACTTCTATGGAATCGGATTGTTTTACGATCGTATCACCGTGCGACATCCACACTTGAGTGTGCAGGTCTACATCGCTGAGGATGTCACCTGCATCTTTCACATTCAAGTTTGCCCTTCCGTATTCTCGATGCTTACTGGGCTCAACTTCTCCGCCCAACTGAGCCGCCATCAACTGAGCGCCATAGCAAATACCTAAAACAGGAATATCTTGATCGAACAATTCCAGATCAGGGTTCGGTGCATCTTCATCTCTGACGGAGCAAGGTGAACCAGAAAGGATGATCCCTTTCACATTGGGACCGATCTCCGGAATATTGTTGTAAGGATGTATTTCACAGTAAACACTCAACTCTCTGATCCTGCGTGCGATCAGCTGAGTATACTGCGATCCGAAATCTAAAATTAGAATGAGCTCTTCCATGGCCTATGAAAGTAGGCAAAAGTACACCTTATAAGGGTGTAGGCGGAAGATGTAGAAGTAAAAGTTGGTCGCTATTTATTCACACTCAAGCATCCACGAACTTGTAGCCCACACCGCGAAGTGACTTAAAGTACTTCGGGTTTTTCGGGTCCGGCTCAAAGTATTTACGGAATGCGAGAATGAAGTTATCAATGGTACGAGTAGATGGGTATACGGAGTAACCCCAAACCGTTTGCAAAATCTTCTCTCTGCTGACCACTTCGTTCTTGTTCTCTATCAGGATCTTCAACAAAAGAGCTTCTTTCTTGGTCAACGAGAATTTACCCTTGTTGCCTTCTGCTTCATAACTCACAAAGTTGACTTTGTTGTCGCCAAACCCATATGAATTGAGAGAAGCCTTAGCACCGCTGTCTGAATTCCTTTCGAGAAGTTTCTTGATACGAAGCATCAGTTCCTCAAGGTTGAACGGTTTAGTCAGATAATCATCGCCACCTTTTTTCAAGCCCAGAATTCTATCTTCAGCGGTGTTTTTCGCTGAAAGGAAGAGCACCGGAACATTTGCATCGTGCAGGCGGATGTTCTCGCAAACAGCAATACCGTCAATGTTAGGGATCATGATGTCAAGGATGACCAGATCGAAACGCTGCTCTTTGAACTTCGTAATTGCAGTCAGTCCATCATGAACAACGATCGGGTGTAATCCTTCTATTTCCAGATTCAATTTGATGGTCTCCGCAAGATGTTTTTCATCTTCAACCAGCAGTATGCGCTTTTTAGTGTTATCTGACATTGCAATGGGTTTATAATTACAAGACGATCAAAATTGACCGCATTCTATAAAGATTATGTCACGGTGTTTTCATTTTTAATCGAGAGGTAACTCCAGAATGAATGTAGTACCCCGTGGTTTGTTGTCGGCTACTTTTATAGAACCCCCGTGCTTTCTGATTGTTTGACGCACGATGAACAAACCTAGTCCCGTCCCTTTGGTTTCGCGGGTTTCCTCATCCTGAATGCGATAAAACCTTTTAAAGATCTTCTTCCGCTCAGAGGCAGGAATTCCTATTCCCTGATCAGCAATTTTCAATATCGCTTTGTTCTTTTTCCTTTCCAGAGAAACATGCACGGGCTTGTTGTCTGAATATTTGATGGCATTCTCAACAATATTATTCACCGATATTCTTAAAACAAATCGGTCTCCGATCATTTCGATCCCTTCCTCTATCTCAGAGGTCATTTCATTTTTCAGGGTATAATAATCCGCCAGTCTACGCACCATATCACTGAGCGAGAACTCATCGTATGCATATTGGTAACGATCGTTCTCGATCTGCATTGCAGTGAGCATGTTCTCTGTGAGCTCATTCAGCCTATCTGAGTTCTCAATAGCATTGTCGAGCAACTGATTCTGCTTGTCACGTTCCAATTCTCTGTTTCTGATCGTTTGAAGCATGAGCTTCATCGCTGCGATCGGAGTTTTGAATTCATGAGTTACTGAAAGCAGGAAATTGTTCTGCTGTTTATTCAAATTGTAGATCGCACTCACGCTGTAGTACACACCGTAGATACCGACTCCTACCAATACCGTGAGCAAGATCGATTGGAAAAGGTAGATCCTTGTCCTTTGTTTCTCTTCCATCCGAAGCTCGGTTTGCTTCGCCGGGGAGATCCTGACGTCCAGATTCATGTGCTCCGGTCCACCAAGAAATACAGCCTGATAGCTCCCGTAATTAAAATCAGTCAGGAATCGATGAACCTGCTGGGTGTCAATACGCATTTCGATCTGTCTGAGGAATACGGTAGTATTAGACTCACCTTCGAACTCCCCATTCTTGCCCATTTCCAGAAGCTTGAGCACGCAAGCTTGTCGCCCGGCACGCAAGACTTGATTCTGCAATTCGTATTTCGAACTACTGAAATCCACCAACGAATAAGTGAGCCAGCCAAAAGCCGCGATCACGTATGCAATGATGAGTATGAAGAAGAGGCGTAAGCGCATAAGCAATGCGAATTTAATTTTAATCCATCCAATTTTATTCGGAACCGTACTTTTGCCGGGTGTCTGAACTAGCGAAATACACCCGCTCTCAGCTTGCCCTGCGGAATGGGCAGGACAGGGATGAAATATGGATCGCCTATAAAGGAAAGATCTATGATGTGACCAAGAGCAGGCTATGGTCAAATGGCACTCATTATGAGCATTGGGCCGGACAGGACCTCACCCACGAGTTGCCTGACGCACCTCACGGCACATTTGTCTTTGAACGATTTGAACTGATCGGCGAGATCGACGATTGATCAGCAAGGGATCTTCCCTACGCGACGCTCGTGTCTTCCCCCTTCGAAATCAGTACTTAGAAAGGTGTCAACCATTTCAAGTGCAAGCTCTTCACTCACAAAACGAGCTGGTACACAGATGACGTTCGCATTGTTGTGTTGACGAGCCAGAGCGCTGATCTCGGTTGTCCAGCATAAGGCTGCACGAATGGCCTTGTGCTTATTGGCCGACATACACACACCATTTCCGCTTCCACAGATCAACACACCTAATTCGGCTTCACCGGATGCCACGGCTTGAGCCAGTGGATGAGCATGGTCGGGATAATCGACAGAATCGTCGGTATCCGTGCCATAATTCACCCAATCCACGTTTGGAAAATGATCCATGATCTTTTTCTTCAGCCCTGGGCCTGCATGGTCATTAGCAATGGCGATCTTACGAATTTGATTTGTCGAATTCTCGGTCATGGCGGCGTTCTATTCTATGTGCGATTATAATACCGATCTCGTAAAGGAAATAGATCGGAATGGATAACAATACCTGACTCATAATGTCGGGTGGGGTGATAACAGATGCAAGGATCAGTATGATGATGATCGCATGCTTGCGATATTTTTTCAGGAAAGTACCCGAAACAACTCCCAGTCGGGCCAGGAGATAGATCAGCAGGGGCAGTTCAAAGATCAACCCGCTGGCAAGTGTTAATGTCGTCACAAATGAGACATAAGACTTGAGCGTGAACTGATTCGATATCTGCTCCGATACTTCATAGTTCGCCAAAAAATTGATCGAAAGCGGCGTAAGTATGTAGTATCCAAATAAGATCCCTATGGTAAAGAGCATAGAGGTCACAAGTACAAAACCGGTCGTATACCTCCTCTCCCTTGGTTTCAGTGCGGGTTTGATAAATCTCCACAGCTCCCACAGCAAGTAAGGGAATGATGCTATGAATCCGAAGACCAAAGCCGTTACAATGTGATACATGAGCTGTCCGCTCAGTGTGAGGTTCTGAGTGGTGAACTTGAATTCTTCCACGCATAACCGATCATCTGAATAGATCATATTCCCCAATTCACAGAGCCATCTGTACAAGGGGAAGTTGGTATCGATCGGGCCGAAAATGACGTTGTTGAACAGCCATTTCCCATAAATAAATGCTACAACGGATCCGATGAAGATGGCTAAGAGGGACCTGAGAATATGCCACCGGAGCTCCTCAACGTGCTCCAGGAAGGTCATGTTCTTATCCTGCTTCTCAATATCTACCTGATCCAAAGGCATATTTCAAGCTTGAGTATATTAGGTTAGCATTCCACCGCAGACATGGAGAGTCTGACCGGTGACATAACTGCTGAGGTCGCTTCCAAGGAAGAGGCATGCATTGGCCACATCATCCGGAGTTCCACCTCTTTTCAATGGAATTCCTTCGATCCAGGAATTAACAACGTCTTCACCCAATTGTTCCGTCATTTCCGTTTGGATGAAACCCGGAGCAATGGAATTGCAACGAATATTTCTCGAACCTAGTTCTTTGGCAACTGACTTGGTGAATCCAATGATACCGGCCTTTGAAGCTGCGTAGTTGGCTTGACCTGCATTCCCGTTCACACCAACTACCGACGTCATATTGATTATACTTCCTCCTCTGTTCTTCAACATAGTTCGGAGGCATGCTTTAGTGAGATTGAAAACGGATTTGAGGTTCACTTCCATCACTTCATCCCATTGTTCCTCTGACATTCGCATCAGGAGATTATCTCTTGTGATCCCGGCATTGTTGATGAGGATGTCGATGGTTCCAAAATCGTTCAACACATCTTCTACGAGCTTTTGCGACTCGTCGAAAGAAGCGGCGTTAGACTTATACGCTTTGACTGTGACTCCAAAGCGAGTAGATAGGTCGTCAGAGATAGCCTTTGCTTTTTCTTCTGAGCTAGCAAAGGTGAAAGCGATGTTCGCCCCTTGTTCGGCATATTTCTCCGCGATCCCTTTTCCGATCCCGCGTGATGCACCTGTGATGAGGGCTACTTTGTTCTCGAGCAATTTCATAATCCGTATTTGTGGCAAAAATATCCCATCTCAGTGATTATCGAATGGAATAAAAAAGCCCCGACCGGCAAGTCGAGGCTTTCATGTGATCTGTTATTCGTTATCTGTCTTCGATGCGTTCAACCTGGAATTCTCCTCCCTTGAAGGTTACGGAGTTGATACCATTTTGAAGAACGCCAGAGAAAGTACCTTTAATGATACCTCCTACGGAGTCATACTGAGTTATGCTCACAACCATGTTGCTTTGATCTGTCCAGCTGAATTCTTCGCGACGGATCCCTTCTCCGGTAGCCACCTCGATCTCCACGTCATCCTGATCCGCCTGACGGAATGTCCCAACATCGTCGGTATATACTTTGATCTCGACTTCCGCATGACCGTCAACGACAGGGGTTCCAACTACCCGAGTAGACTCTCCAACCACATTTATCGTTGTGAGGCCTGTAGTTGAGTTGTACACGCCATAGGTTGTATTCGGCTCAATGATGAGGTCATACTGCTCAAATCCCGCTGTAAATCGATTAAAGATCTCAGGAGTATTATCCTCTGTTGTGTCAACCGGAGTAGGAGTAGTGGTATCATCTCCACATCCGGTGGTGAATAGCAATGCCGGACTTACCAGCAACGCGATCATTATAATTCTTAGGGCTTTCATAGTTTTTTTATTGATGGCAAATGTATCAAATTAACAATTATTTAAGCTGAAAATTCTCACGCTTGGGTCAAACAAAAGCATGCAAAATATCATTCGCTTGTTCTTGTCCAACGTACTGAGGTTGCTGCCCCTGCGTAAAAACGACCATTTTTTCTGAACCGTGATATTCCAACGTGCTACCCTTTTGTTGAAGCCAACTTCCCTCAGGAAGTGCTATGACGGTTGCATTTCGGTTCAGCTCTACAAATTCTGCAAGTCGTTGTGCGCGGGTCTCCCCTTTGTGTTGCACGATCATGCGATCCGTGTAATGTGGATTGATCTGAAACTTTACCAATCCCAGAGCATCAAATGTTGGCGGTTGGGCTATGGGCATGTCGTTGGTGGTCTTGATCGTTGGACCGGCAACATTGGATCCTGCGCTCCATCCTATATATGGAGTACCTGATGTGACCTTTTCACGAATCTCGGTTACCAAATTCTTGGCATACAGCAGATCCAACAGACGGAAGGTGTTTCCTCCCGCAATTGCGATCGCCTGAGCGTTCCGAACTGCTTCCACCGGATCGTCAAACTTATGAATACTCCGAACCTTTATACCAAAGAGACTCAACGCATTGGAGGACATTTCTTCATACTCGTCGTAAGAATATGTGACGGCCGCGTATGGAATGAGTAAAACTTCTCTTTTGTCAGCTAGAAACTGATCGATCTGAGAGGCGCAGTGCTCCAGGTAGGACGATCCGTGATTCGTGCTGTTGGATAAGAGAAGCAGATTCATAGTTAGCGATTTACGATGTCGAGCAATTCCACCTCAAATATAAGTACCGAATGTGGCGGAATCCCAGCAGTTCCTCGATCGCCATAAGCCAATCTTGAAGGGATGGTCAATTCCCATTTGGAACCGACCGGCATCATTGTAAGTGCCTCGGTCCAACCTGCAATTACTCTGTTCACCGGAAACTCTGCCGGCTGCCCGCGTTCCACAGAGCTATCGAACACCTTTCCGCTGATCAGTTTTCCTGTGTAATGAACCTTTACTGTATCCGTATTGGTAGGAATTCCACCGGTTCCCGGTGTAATAACCTTGTATTGGAGCCCTGTTTTGGTCTCCTTCACACCATCTGTGTTCTTGTGAGCGATCATGTATTCGCGCTCTTTATGCATAGAAGCTGCTTGTTGCTTCATTCGCACTTCAGTGAAGTACTTCTGGAGCATCGCATTGGCTTCTTCTTGTGAGATCAGAGTAGATTTTGTGATCACATCCTGTATGCCTCTTGCGAGTTTTTCCATATCTACGGAATCAACTCCGGCTTGCTGCAGGCCTTGGCCCATATTCATACCAAGGGCATATGAGATACTGTCGAGTTCATCTTCGAGATTGATCTCTGCCTTCGGGTGCAATTGTGCTGATAATTCCATAGTACTGAGGATGATAAGGATAAATGTAATAAGACTAGTTTTCTTCATTTTCTTCGCTTTCTACGTTGTCAACTTTGATGACCTTGATCAACTCCATATCGAAGATCAATGTGCTACCGGCCGGTATGCCATCTCTTCCACGAGTTCCGTACGCAAGGTCATACGGTATGTACAATTCCCAACGCGATCCTTCCGGCATTAATTGCAGCGCTTCTTTCCAACCCGGGATCATGCGTTGTACATGAAACTCCACCGGGGTTCCACGATCGCGGCTTGATTGGAATACTTCACCATCGACAAAGCTTCCGGTATAATGGACAAGGATAGAGTCATTTGCGTCTGCTTTGATGCCTGATCCTTCTTCAAGGATCTTGTACTGAAGTCCGCTTTGCAAAGTGGTAACACCTTCTTTGGTCTTGTTATCTTCCAAGAAATTCCTTCCCGCTTCCATATTCTTGACCTTCTCCTGTTCGCGGATGTTCATCGCGTTCTGATTCAGGATCTGTCCTGCAACATCCGAGCCAAAGAGCATGCTGCTGTCTCCGTCATTCCAGTATTTGTGCATGGCAGCCGACATGATATCGGTGTCAACCGGATCCCAACCCTGATCGTCATTATTGAATGCGATGTAATAACCAAGTGCATAAGCTACACTGTCCTGAAAGGTCTTGAGCTCAACATCTCCACCTTTGGATCCACCTGAGTTACAAGCTGAAGCAACGACAATGATCGATGCGATTACAAGTTGAAATAGTGATCGTGTTTTCATGATATTCTCTGTTAGTCTGTTTATCGGTATTAATTAGCTTGAACAGCCGCGCTCTCTGCATAGAGTGCTTCCCGGCGTTCTTTGATCTCTTCGTCCGCGAGATATGTATCAAAATTGGTTTGCTTGTCGATCATCCCTGCAGGGGTGATCTCAATGATCCTGTCGGCCAATGATTCGATGAATGTATGGTCGTGTGAATTCAGTATCAGTGTTCCCTTGTAGTCTGCCAATCCGTTGTTGAACGCTGTAATAGACTCGAGGTCCAGGTGGTTGGTCGGTTCATCGAGCATGAGCAGGTTAGGATGAGCAAGCATCAAACGCGAAATCATGCATCGCACTTTCTCTCCTCCACTCAATACGTTTGACTTCTTATATACTTCTTCCCCACTGAAAAGCATCTTGCCAAGGAAGCCTCGAATAAATGTTTCGTCTTTTTCTTCCGAGTATTGACGCAACCAATCAACAAGGTTGAGGTCATCAGTGAAGTAACCGTCGTTTTCGTTTGGCAGATACGCCTTGGTTATGGTCACACCCCACTCGATGGTTCCTGAGTCTTGTTTCAATTCATCGTTGAGGACTTTGAAAAAGTTGGTGATCGCTACGTGGTTTCGCGATATGATAGCTACCTTTTCTCCTCTGTAAATGTTGAATGTGACATCCTTGAAATATCCGTCGAGGCTGAGATTCTTCACATTGAGGATCTGATCACCGGCCTCGCGTTCTTGTTGAAATATTATACCCGGATACCGTCTGGTTGATGGCATGATCTCCTCTGGGTTGAGTTTCTCAAGCATCTTCTTTCTGGCGGTGGCTTGTTTTGATTTCTTTACGTTGGCACTGAATCGCTCAATGAAGGCCTGCAGTTCTTTTCGACGCTCGTCTGCCTTCTTGCTTTGCTGTTGCTGTTGGCGAAGGGCAAGCTGGCTACTCTCGTACCAAAACGTATAGTTCCCGGCAAAAACCCGGATCTTTCCAAAGTCAATATCAGCCGTATGCGTACAAACAGAATCTAAAAAGTGCCTGTCGTGCGAAACAACGATAACGACGTTGTCTTTTGAATTGGCAAGGAAATCCTCTAACCAGGAGATGGTGTCGAGGTCGAGGTCGTTCGTAGGTTCATCGAGCAACAGCACATCCGGATTGCCAAAGAGAGCCTGTGCCAAAAGGATTCGTACCTTCTGGTTACCACTCAGATCCGACATCTGAGTATAGTGAAGATCTGTTGAGATGCCGAGGTTGTCAAGTAGTTCCCCGGCTTCACTCTCCGCTGTCCATCCGTCCATTTCGGCAAACTGTTCTTCCAATTCAGATGCACGGATCCCATCTTCATCACTGAAGTCAGGTTTGGCGTAGAGCTCGTCCTTCTCCTTCATGATATCGTAGAGTTCCTTGTGACCCATGATCACCGTCTCTAGGACTTGAAACTCATCAAAAGCAAAGTGATCCTGTTTGAGGACCGCAAGTCTTTTTCCCGGAGTGATATCAACGTGGCCTGTGGTCGGTTCGATCTCTCCGGAGAGGATCTTCAGAAACGTGGACTTTCCTGCACCATTGGCTCCAATGATACCATAGCAATTCCCTTCGGAGAATTTCACATTCACCTCATCAAAGAGAACGCGCTTACCGAATCGCAGAGATAAATTAGAAGTACTGATCATGCCTTTGCCGAATGAGGCTGCAAAAATAAGCTTTGTATACGGGCTTTCACGGGGTTCAGAGCCCTACTTTGGTATAAACAAAAAAGCCCCGAATCAAATCCGGGGCTTTTAAAATATCTTGGTTGTCTTATACTCCTACGTCGTGGTTGACGGATTCCAGAAGATAAGGGTGATTCATTGGATACAATGCCTTCTTGCTCAGGTTGTTCAACACCCAGTAGATGAAGAATCCTGCGAATGTCATTGTCATTCCGATCTCGAGCAATCCAATGGAAGCGCTGTCACCTACGGTAGCAGGCATTACCATCAGGTAAAGATCGATCCAGTGTCCAACCAGAATGATCACACCGGCAAGCATAAGCACTTTAGGATTTCTCTTCGCGTTTCTCATCATCAGGATTAGGAAAGGAAGGAAGAAACTCATGATGATATTGGTGCGGAACAATGGACGGAATGTGTCAGATGTTCTCATTTGATAGTAGATCACCTCTTCAGGAAGGTTCGCATACCAGATCAGGAGATACTGAGCGATGAAAATGTATGCCCAGAAAATACTGAAGGCGAACATAAATTTACCAAGGTCGTGCACTACTTCGTCAGAAACAGCACTCATGTATCCTTTTGACTTCAAGTAAAGGGTGAACAAACAGATGACAGTCAATCCGGTCACAAAGGCGATCGCAAAGTTGTAGACACTGTAGATCGTACTGAACCAGTGTGCATCCAAACTCATCATCACCAACCAGCTTAGGATAGAGAAACTAAAGGCGAAGAATACGATGAAGCCGGCAGAGAAACGGATACTCTTTCTGAAGTAATCTGTTCCACCGTTCTCATCTTCTTTCAGAGATAAGTTTCTCAACTTGGTGCGGAACAGGATCCAAATGATCATAATGATCGGCACGCCGGCAAAGAACCATCCGTTATTGAGGAACCATGCTTTGCTCTCCATGATCTTGTCGTATCCTGGATCACCTGCTGCATATCCTTCCTTGAAGTAATGTATCCAATGGTACAATTCTCCATGTCCAAGTGCAATGACGACAACTATGGTCAGGAATGCTACCGGAAGATATGAAGTGATCGCTTCCGCTACTCTTTTTACGAGTGTAGCCCATCCGGCGTTTGCCGCATAATTCACAGCGATGAAGAACAAAGCTGCAATAGCGAAAAGCATGAAGTAATACGAGTTCATTAGGATATTAGACCACAACCGAGTAAGCCAAGAGCCTCCTCCGTGTCCTGCATCTCCATGGTCAGCATCTGCTGCGTGCTCTTCTGCCGCATGAGCGTCATGCTCAGGAGCTTCGTGAGTACCTTCTTCTCCATGTTGCAATGAAGCAAACGAAGCAGGGGTCTCTGAATTTAACGCATGCTCTTCAGCATCGTGCTGTTCAGTTGCATCCGTATCATGACTTTCTGCGCCATTGTCGCCCTTCAGTTGCACAACACCGATGATGCTCAGGATCAATCCGATCACGAATATGGCACCAACGATCGTTCTAGATCGTTTGGTGAATTCGAATTTCTCGTTTTCTATTTCAGTGATTATATGGTGTCCCATGTTCTAGTCTTGGAATAATTAGTGATTGCCCTCCTCAGTGTGACTTTCCATATCCGGAGCTGCTTCAGCGGCAGTATCAGCCGCTGTTTCAGTCATGGATTCCATAACGTCTACTTCATCTTCTGCAGCTTCTTCTACAATATTCACCAGCTCTGGGTTACTGAGATATTTAACATAGTTGGCCACTTCCCATCTTTGCTTTGGAGTAAGAACACTGGCATGTGACCCCATGAGTCCTTTACCAAATGAGATGGTGTGGAATACTTTACCGATAGGCAGTTGCTGTATGTAATCCGCCTGATAGTTAGGCCATGGCGGTGGTGGGTATTCGCTGTTCTTCACAACGTTACCGTCGTTCTTTCCACTCTTACCGTGACAGTGAGAGCAATAGCGCAGATACAATACCTCTGCATCAGCCAGTGAAGCTTCAGTGGCCGGATATGGGTTGGTCCAGGCAGCACTTGCTTCATAACCT
This sequence comes from Sphingobacteriia bacterium, assembly GCA_008080835.1. Taxonomy (GTDB): domain Bacteria; phylum Bacteroidota; class Bacteroidia; order NS11-12g; family UBA9320; genus VMDK01. The sequence continues at coordinate 14,974 of VMDK01000118.1, forward strand.
TCTTCGTATGCCGCATAATCCAATTGGCCTCTTGCGATCGTTCCTTCAACAGGCTCACGCATGGTCATGCCATTCGGATTGTATTTCATGTCCTCGGTTTGAGTATATGCCTCATACGCCTCGGATACATACATGTTAGGAGCATATTCGATACCGGTGTCATTGCCTTCGCTGACACATGAGCTCATTTGAGCAACAGCCAGTCCGGCTACCGCGAATACGATCAAAGATCTGTTCATTTTAAAATTTCTGTTCATGATCTTGTTCCTATTAATGGTCGCTTGACCCATCCATGTTTCTTTCTCTGATCTCAATAGCACCTTCCGCATTCATGATACTGTCTACTTCACTTCGGCTCACGCTTCCAAGTCCGTCTGGCTCAATAGCGAGCAACATACGATCGTCTGTTTGACGTGGATCAAGAATCTGGGCGATCTTCCCGTGGATCATCTTCGCACGTATGAAGAACAGGATACCGATCCCGAATGCAGTGAATAGAATAGAAAGCTCAAAGGTTACCGGCACCATACTAGGCACCATCGAGTAATCCATTGGCTTACCACCAATGATCATCGGCCAACTTTTGAACGTGTTCAAATGACTTGTCATCATGTAGAATTGCAACAGCAATCCGGAAAGGAATCCGGTCATTCCACACAGGAATGCACCTACGGTCAGATTGGTTCTTTTGATGCCCATTGCGCGATCCAGGTTGTGGACAGGGAACGGCGTAAAGCAGTCCATGATCTCGACTCCTTTTTTGCGCAATTTGATCACGGCGTTGAGGAGCTTGTCCCCATCGTCGTATACACCCAATATTAATTTCTTATCTAGCATTTTCAGCGTTTTTGGGATTACTCTCTACTTTTCAAAATACTCTTGATCTCGGCCATGTTCACAACCGGCAGGAACTTACTGAACAGGAAGAACGCCGTGAAGAATAGTCCCATGGTACCGAGGAAAATTCCAACCTCGACCCAGGTAGCCGAGTACATCACCCAACTCGAAGGGAGGTAGTCGCGGTGGAGCGAAGTCACAATGATCACAAACCGCTCGAACCACATTCCGATATTCACGATGATGGACATGATAAAGATGAACCATGGAGTGGTTCGAGCCCACTTGAACCAGAATACCTGCGGTGCAAGAAGGTTACAGCTCATCATAGTCCAATAAGCCCACCAGTAAGGACCGAATGCCCTGTTACGGAAAGCGTATTGCTCATACTCCACACCTGAATAGAAGGCGATGAAGAATTCTGTGAGATATGCAAGTCCTACCATCGAACCTGTAAGCATGACCACTTTGGTCATTGCCTCGAGGTGTTCAACAGTGATATAGTCCTGAAGATTGAGAACGCTTCTAGCGATCACAAGAAGGGTCAATACCATTCCGAATCCGGAGAAGATCGCACCCGCCACAAAGTATGGAGGGAAGATCGTAGTATGCCAACCCGGGATCACTGAAGTCGCGAAGTCCATGGATACGATCGTGTGTACCGAGAGTACCAGCGGTGTAGAAACACCCGCCAGGATCAAGGCAACAACCTCATATCTGTGCCAGTTTCTTGCTGAACCGTTCCAGCCCATAGCGAAGAATCCGTACCAGAATTTTCTCGCTTTCGATGTGGCGCGGTCACGAACCGTAGCGATATCAGGGATCAGACCCAGATACCAGAAAAGCAGCGATACACTGAAGTATGTAGAGATCGCAAATACGTCCCAGAGCAGTGGTGAGTTGAAGTTCACCCAAAGTGATCCGAATGCGTTCGGAAGTGGCAGTGGCCAGTATCCCAACCAAACACGTCCCATGTGGAACAGCGGGAACATGGCCGCACAGATCACAGCGAAGATCGTCATCGCTTCCGCAGATCGGTTAATGGACATTCTCCATTTCTGACGGAAAAGCAAAAGGATCGCTGAGATCAATGTACCGGCGTGACCGATACCCACCCAGAATACGAAGTTGGTAATATCCCAACCCCACATCACGGACTTGTTCACACCCCATGTTCCGATCCCTTCCCAGGTGGTCCAACCGATGGTTCCGACGAACACCATGAGAAGAAGGAAGGAGATGGAGAATCCCAACCACCACAATTTGGTTGGCTTATTCTCGATAGGACGACAGATGTCGTTGCTGACATCTGTGAGCGTCTTACCGCCTGTTACTAGTGGCTTTCTTATATTGGCTTCAAACATCTTTGACGCTGTTTATTATGAGTGGCTGGTTGTTGTTTCTTGCTCCATTTCTTTGTTGCGGATCTTCGTCATGTAAACCACTGAAGGTTTTACATCCGTTTCTTCCAACATCTTATATGAGCGGTTATTATTGAAAAGCTTCGCAATGCGGCTGTTCTGGTCATTTCTGTCGCCGAATACGATCGCATCGGTAGGACATGAACGCTGACAAGCAGTGGTCACATCGCCATCAGAAAGCTTTCTGTTCTCTCTTTTCGCTTTGAGCTTCGCCATTTGGATGTTCTGAACACAGAAACTACATTTCTCCATCACACCTCTTGAACGAACGGTAACGTCAGGGTTGAGGACCATACGTCCCAACTCGCTGTTGAAGTGGTAGTTGTACTTGCTGTTCAGATTATAGCGGAACCAGTTGAATCGACGCACCTTGTAAGGACAGTTGTTACCGCAATACTTGGTACCGATACATCTGTTGTAGGTCATTTGGTTGAGACCTTCCGTGCTGTGCGTAGTGGCCAATACCGGACAAACAGTCTCACATGGAGCATTGTCACAGTGTTGACACATCACAGGAACGTGCATGGTGCTGACGTTTTCGTAGTGATCGTACTCTCCTCCGTCTACTTTGGCATCGATGGCTTTCTCTTTAGTAAGAGCCTCTCCACCTGAGTTGAAGGAATAATATCGGTCTATACGGATCCAGTGCATCTCGCGACGTCTTCTGATCTCATCACGACCTACGATAGGTACGTTATTCTCAATGCTACAGCTCACCACACAAGAACCACAACCGTTACATGCGTTCAGGTCGATGGCCATACCCCAGTGGTGTCCTTTGCTGTAATCGTGCTCATTCCACAAGCTCACGATGTGTGGAGCGTGTTCGTTCCGCACTTTAGGATTATTCTCGTACTCACCTAGTGTTGCTTCGCGGATCGTATCACGACCTTCGATGCTCCAGTGAGTTTGTGTTTGAGCAAATGTGTAGCCGCTTCCGACTTTTTCCAGAGATACCCCTGAGCTCACCACGTATGATGTGCTGCCATTGCTCTCTGAGGTGAGTGGATAGGCGTTCTTACCCAGATCTACCAGGTCATTCGACTCTTGCTCGTTGACTTTTCTTCCAAATCCAAGTGCGATACCGATCGTTCCTCTCGCCTGACCCGGTTGGATCAGAACCGGAAGTCGGTCAATCGTACCATTTGGAGTAGTTACCTTAACAAAGTCACCGTTCTCAAGCTTGAATACCTCATCGGCATCTCTTTTAGCAACGGTCACATAGTTATCGTATGCTACTTTGGTAACAGGATCCGGAAGCTCGTGACACCATGGGTTCAGTGACCAGGTACCGTCAAGTACACCGACCTTTTGGTATAGAACCAATTCTACATCTGAACTTGAACCGCTCGCAATAGAAGATGCTGCAGCGCTTACGTTAGCAGCAAATGCTGCAGGTTCAGTAGCCACCGGCTTCGAATAGAATCCGTCGTGAATTGATTGCTTCCAGGAAGCACCCATTCCCGTAACATATGCTTTAGCCAGATCCATCACAGGTTGATCTCCTGCGAGATCGTCTCCGGCCCACGCGTAAAGCGAATGGATCACTGAGCGAGTATTGAATACTTTTGAAATAACCGGTTGACTAAAGATGTAGTGGCCACTCACAGGCTCCTTCACATCCCAGCTTTCCAACCAGTGATCGTCTGGGGCTACAATTGCGGCTCCTTCTGTGGTCTCATCCATTGTCATGGATGTGCTGATCACGGTTCCTACACTCTTCAACGCTTCGGCCAATGCCCCTCCTTTTGAGTGATGGTACACCGGATTTACGCCGATCATGATAGCCGCAGCGATATTTCCTTTACCTGCATCAGACGCGAAGCTGTTGAACGAAGCTTCGTCATATGCGCTGATATTTAAGTTGCTTCCAACGTTGATCGTTGAGCCGTAGTTCCCCAGAATATCGTTGATGGCGTTGACCATCACTTGCACATTTACATCATTGCTACTCGAAACCACCAAAGATTTCCCTTTGGCTGACTTCAGATCAGCTGCGATTTTCTCCAGCGCATTTGCAGGAAGATCCATTGAAGGGACTGATACAGAACCTCCGATTTTATTGTACAGATTGGCAAGCAACAAACCGTGCTTACTGTCATTCATTGGATAGCGGTAGTCGGCATTTGAACCGGTCATACTCATCAGACCTTCGATCTGGTAGTGACGAGACATGGTCGGATCTTCTTCCGTCGGACGTCGCAACTGTGCATAGTCAGCTGCAAATCGAGTTGGACTCACCCAGGTTCCGAGGAAATCAGCACCAAAGCTCACAACCACCTCAGCTTTGTCGAAATGGTAGTTCGGGATGACCTTCTTACCAAAGGACTGCTCGTTGGCTTGGAGAATCCCTGAATAGGAGATCGGGTCGTAAACGACGTGTTCTGTATTCGGGTATGCTTCCTTGAATCGATTGATCGCATTTTGCAAAAGCGGAGAACTCACGGTTCTGGTCACAATGCGAATGCCTTTAGACCCGGCACCGTTGAGAGCTGCTTTCACGGCTTTGTCAACTTCTGCCCAGTCTTCCTGCTCTTCTCCGTTGATCACCGGATTTGGCAGTCGGTGTACATCGTACAGGGAAAGGATGCTTGCCTGACCGGCTGCGCTCAGTCCGCCATTGGCCAGTGGGCTTCTGTCGTTGCCGTCCAATTTGATCGGACGACCTTCGCGAACTTTTGCCACGATAGGATACCCTTCATTATATATACCACAATTGGTCGCATAATAAAGAGGAACTCCTGGAGTCACGTTTTCTGGTTTCTCTACGTAAGGGACGGCGTACTTGACCGGAGCTTTGTTACAAGCAGCCAGTGCAACCGCACTTACACTGAATCCAAAATATTTCAGGAAGTCTCTCCGGTTGGAGCTCAACCCTTCTGAATCGCTGAAAACCTCATCTAAGGGAAGGCCTTCGTCTCCAAATTCTCCTTGATTGGTGGTAGAACTCAGAGAAGTTTCGATCTCTTCAAGTCCTTTCCAATACTGATTTGAGTTTGTCATTTGGTGATCTTGTGTTTCCTAATTGATATTAATAATGGCATTTCGAACATTCGAGGCCGCCATTTTCAGCTACTGAGACCCAGTGCTTTCCTTGCGCCTTCATATCCTTGTGCAGATCCTCGTAATAATCGTTGTTCTCCACATCGATCCCTCTCTCGCGGTGACAGTTGAT
>VMDK01000072.1 GCA_008080835.1 Sphingobacteriia bacterium
CACATGATCATTTACAATGAGGTCCATGGTATCGGTACCAAAGCAACCAAGTGAGTCACTTACGCGGATCACATATTGACCGGCTAAACGGGCAGTTATACTCGTATCGGTACTTATTGGGGTTCCGTTATATAGCCACTCCTTGAAGAGGGTGTCTCCTTGTCTTGTTCTGAATTCGCTGGTATCTCGAGGGTCGTCCCAGTAAGCCAGAGAATCCACGGCAAACAGCAGTATCGAGTCGTAGTCGCAGATGCGGCGATCGGGCCCAACGATCACCCAGGGGTTTTCTCGTAAATACACGATCGAGGAATCCCAGGCAGTACAACCGCTGGCGTCAGTGATCTCTACATAAAATGCAGTATCCGGATTCCAATCAGGCACAGTCACATCCAGAAACGAAGTAGTATCTCCGTTGCCCCATTTGAAAGAAACAGGTTTTGTCGCATTGAGGGTCTGAGGTTCCAAACGCAAGGTGGTTCCGGCACATACGAAGGTGTCAGGTCCGGCATTCACATCCACCTCCAGCAAAGGAGGCACAACCAGCGTGTCGTAATAGGTGGTTTCGCAATTCGGTTGGTTGATGATGGTATGTTGAATGATATAGGTTCCACCGGTTCGGAACAGGATGGTATCCTGCTTCTTCGAACTCAGGAAACTACCGGTGCTCTTGAAAAAGGCCCTTTTACGATTAAAAATGAGCCTTCGATTGGTGTCCATCAATTGCCATTGATACCTCGCAGGTTCGTCGAAATTCGGGGCTAAAATGCTCTCCACGGTGTATTCACCACATGGAAGGGTGTCAATATCCCTTTCAGCTTCTGCTTTTGGCTTCACAAAGATCTGGAAGGCACGTGTGGCACTTGCATTCATTGGACAGGCATCATCTTCCACCGTTGCCGTAAATGTATAAGGCAGCGAACTTGCAGATCCGATAGGCGGAGTCCAGCAGAATCGTCCTGTTTTGAGTCTTGCAGTTGGATCAATGATCGTGAATGTCGCACCCGGTATACCGCGGTTCCAGCGAAGCTGCACAGTATCCGGATCCGGTTTAGGCGCCGGGGGCGGAGGGACGAATACTTTGTCGTCCGTCGTCACATTGAAACATATCTGATCGCCTTCGCAGACCGTATAGTTGAATTTGGAGTTGGTGATCTTGGGAGGGTTGTTGTCGGGACACCTCGTAACAATGAACTGCATATCCCGCCTCGTTTCACCGATCTTCTGATATTTTCCTTTATTGTCTTTCCGCCATTCGGTCATCTGCATCACAACCACAGCTACCTCATCACATTTCGTTGGAGTGAAAATGAGGTCTCCGTTTCGTTTATCGAGGAAGATCCCGATAGGAGGATTGGCGTTTGGATTTACCGTATTGCGACCTGTCGGATCGTAGATCGTGATCGGATTCTCCGGAGATTTGTTGGAGCCATATGTACACTGCTGATTGCGACCGCGGAATGCAGGAGCAAAGCTGTATGAGATCGAGTCGTAGTTCGCTGTATCGATTGCTCCGTTGTTGAAAACGTAAGGTTGGTTACAACAAAGGATCGCTACCGGGTCATTGGTAAGAGCAGGAGAGGAGTTACACTCGTCCAGACAGGCATTCAGCTCACAGGAGGTATAGAAAGGCTGTTGTCTTTGTCCTGTGGTGATACCCACATTTCGCACGTAAAGCAGCACGGAAAGTTCAAAATTGCAGCACCCGTTCTTCATCATTGGCTTCAGATCCAATGTCCCCTCAAATGTGTGCTTCTCGATCCCGTATGGAAAGTTTCCGTTACAAGGTTGCTGACACCTACTCTTTACATTCTTACAGGTTTTGGTGATATCGGTGATGCTGGTTCTTGTAAGTCTTACAGTACCGGAACCACTCCCGTTTGTACATTGGACCGTCAGCGACGTTGGGGCCGTAAGTGAGCTCGCACAGTTCTCACTGGTTCCACATTTTGGAGATTGACTCAGAACGAAACATCCGTTGCAATCGCGATAAAAGTTGAAAATGATCTTGTATGTGCTATCATTTTTACCCGAACAGATATAGCTGATGTCGGATCCAATAATGTGGTCGGCAAGGGAATTTGAGGCACTTCCAAACAGCACAGCAAGTAATACCGCAAATGGGCTTAGGAGCTTAAAGATGTGCCTTGAGTTCATAGGTTGGAAGCGTTACACAATCTAGACCATTAAGTGAAGGCTTTCGCTGCATAACAATATTACGCATTTCTTTTTTCGGAGAATGTAATTCGATTGTCAGGTGATGTCTACTCGACGCATCGCTCAGAGTTAGTCAAAAGGTTGAAGCGAACCGAGAACCACGAATTGCGAATTCAACACGATATTTCTGCGAGTGGTTGGATCAGCAGTGGATGGGTTATGGATATAGACCATTGCCACAAAACGCAAGTCAGAATCACAACCAGAAAGGTCCATTTGGTAATTATATGAGACTTTAGAACCTGAAGAAAGATTTTTTATATCCACTATATCACCCGTTGGTTCACCGAGGATATCAACTAAAACATTTCTATGCACGTAATCTTTGATCGGATTTCCTCTTTGGTAAAAAGGGGACGCTGCAAATTCGTTATATGCACTGACCTGCCAGTGCCCTTCTTCGCCGGATTGCTCTTTTTCTATAACAAGAACCTGAAGTTTGTATACGTCTTCCGGAAGATCCCATTCGTCCAATTCACTTGCACCGATCCCTAAATCTACTTTTAAATTGAGCACGTTACCCTCTATGTGTGAAGCATCGAGTGCTAAGCCACATAAGGCTTCATTTTCAAATCTTTGTGTTGCCGTTTGAGCCCAAAGATTGCGATAGATAGGTTTGTCTCCCAGTCTGTCCACCCTACCACAGGGGAAGGACCCGTTCAAAAGTTCTCTAATGTTTGGCAAACTCTTTTCAAGATGCATTATATCGTCATGCGGATAGTGATATACTACGTATTCAAACCTATTCGCACCAAACTCTTCTTTGTTTTGCTCAGCGATGTGATCTCCTTCCGGGGAATATGGACACCAGGTAGCTTCCATGGTTTCGAGTACGATCTTCTTTGTAAACTCCTCAGGAACAGTATTTTCAGAGGATCTATCCGAAAATTGAATAACCGGAAGCTCGTCTTTGGCACAGCTGCTAAAAATCAGAATCACACCCAATCAATTTCGGGGCCTACTTTCACTCTTAAAGATCGATTTGGGTGTGATTCCATCTTATATCTTGTTTTTCAGAGCCGCGGAAGCATTCGCAACCGACATATTTATGCGTGTAACTCATTCACGTGGATAGATGGAACCACCTATACTCAAGATGATACGATTATGCACGCTTTTACGAATTCGGCCGGTTGCGACTCTGTGGTCAATTTGTTTTTGACAGTTCAGAAAATTGATGTCAACTTACAGAAGAAGGATGAGTCGTTGCAAGCCTCAGGAGGCTACTACTACAAGTGGTACCAATGTCCTGAATGGGAAGAACTCGGATCGAGCGAGGACAGTTATTTGCCCGATCATTTAGGAGAATATCGCGTGGTAGGATATAAAGGAGGTTGTACTGATACATCAGATTGTGTGTACTTTGATGGTGGCACCGTTTCACTCAACTACCCGAATCCATTCCTCAATGATGTTTGGATATCCATTCTCTATGAAGATCCCGTAGATATTCGACTTTTCGACAATCAAGGTCGCATACTGTTTAAGGAGACCGATATTCCCGACAAGTTTTATGAACTTGATTTCAGGGTAACTCATGGGATCTATTATTTGAACGTCCAGAATGCCAACTTCAGCAAGACATTCAAACTGCTGAAGGTGGGTCAATGACCGAACCGTTTATAGATTTTGGTTCATTCTCGAAACCTAGTCTGGTCAAACCCCTAGATTTGCACAAAGCGAAATTTTGGGAACCCGACAACATAAACTCGCCAAGCAACTGCAAAAAGATCTCGGAGATATCCTGGATTCAGTCTCCAGAGAGGTATTTCCATCTACTATGCTCAGTGTCATGGAAGTTGCCGTTACGCCAGACCTGGGAGTAGCCAAAGTATTTGTGAGCGTTTTCAACGCTAAATCCGACGAAGAGGTAATGCGTTGGCTCAATGAGAACAATGGCCAGATCCGACATGCCCTGGCCCAAAAGATCAGGAACCAGGTCCGCAAGATCCCCGAACTCCTCTTTCATTCCGATAAAACACAGGAAACTGCAGAGCGTATCGAAAAGCTGCTTAATCAGATCAAGCAGGACGACGAAGACAAGGCAGAGTAGAAATGGATCTGACCAGCTTCATAGCAGGCCGCTATTTCTTCACCAGGAAGAAAACCAGAGCCATCAATATCATCTCCGGTATCAGTATGGGAGTATTTGTGATCGGTACTGCGGTCATGATCATCATACTTTCATTACTCAATGGTCTTGAGGACCTCGTTCGAGAGAGTAACGATGCTTTCGACCCAGATCTGAAGATATCCGTTCGCAAAGGCAAAGTATTCCCGGCGGATGAACTCATTCCTCGTATCGATCAATTTCCCGAGATCGAAGCATATTCCAGAGTCCTGGAAGAGAATGTAGTGGTTCGTTACGGCGAAGCTCAAGAGATCGCCCGGATCAAAGGAGTGGACCGGAACTACGTCGAAGTGACCAGGTTGGATACTTTGGTCGCATACGGTCGACCCGTACTTCAAACCGACAGCCAGCAATACGCCATTGTTGGTCTGGACCTGGCAAATCGCCTGAATGTGAACACGGAAAATGTGATCACCCGCCTGGAGGTCATCGTACCAAAGAAAGGGGCCCGGTACAGCAGTGTGGATCCCTCAAGCTCGTTGAGCGCGGCATATGCACTGCCATCAGGTGTGCTTTTGGTGAATAAGGAAGACGAACGAGACTTTCTGATCACTTCGCTTTCACTGGCAAGGGATCTGTTGGAATACAAAACGGAGCTAAGTGGTCTTGAACTAAAACTCCGACCGGGCACGAACGCGTCGAAGTTTGAAGATCGGTTGCAAGCAGAGCTTGGCGATGGGTATGATGTCCGGAACAGATACGAGCAAAATGAGACGGCCTACAACGTATTCCGCTCGGAAAAGTGGATGACCTTCGCGCTACTATCCCTTATCATTTTACTCGCCGCATTTAACGCTGTAGGCGCTTTGACGATGTTGGTTTTGGAAAAGAAGCAAGACATCAAGGTTTTGAAGAGTCTTGGGGCTGATTCGAAAATATTGTCGGGAATCTTCATCCGTCAGGGAATCATGATGAGTGCAGTGGGCGGATTCATCGGGTTGATCCTCGGTGTGACCATCTGTCTGCTGCAGGATAGTTATGGGTTGGTCAAACTGGAAGGTAGTCTGATAGATGCATTCCCGGTCAGCATGCGCCTGACCGACATTCTCGCCGTCTATCTAGTCATTGTTGTACTCGGGTGGCTTGCAGCTCTTTATCCGTCCAGACTTTCTATAAAACTATCTGAACAAAGGACTCAGTGAGCTGGTTTACGAAAATATTCGGATCAAGTTCGAAGGAAAAGGAAGATCATAGGATGAAGTATCTCATAATCGGATTGGGAAATATTGGAGCAGACTATTCCGGTACACGACATAACATTGGATTCGATATCACGGAGGCTTTGGTCGAGGAAATGGGAGGGTCGTGGAAGGATGGTCGCTTTGGACGCATGGCCGATTGCAAATTCCGTGGACGGAATATTCACATCCTTCAACCTGATACATTCATGAATCTCAGCGGGAAGGCCGCGAAGTTCTGGTTGAAGAAACTTGGGGTCTCTAATGATCGAATGCTCATTATTACCGATGATCTGAATATCCCTTTGGGGAAATTGCGTTTGAAGACCAAAGGTGGCAGTGGTGGGCACAACGGCCTGAAGAGTATGGAGATGGAATTGGGCAATAGCAATTACCCGAGACTACGCGTCGGCATCGGATCCGCTTTTTCGAAAGGGCAGCAGGTTGATTTTGTGCTTGGACGATGGAGCGACGAAGAGATCAACGTCTTAGAAGATGTGATCCCAAGAGCCGTCAAAGGGATACAGAAGTTCTGCTATTTGCCCGTAGGGCAGGTCATGACCGAATTGAACCGCTAAGGCTCACGCAAGCTGAATAGTGTGATCAGATATTGTGATCCTTCGGTCCTTGTACAGAGACCCGATCGCACGCTTGAATGCTTTTTTACTCATCTTGAGCTGATCCTGAATATCCTCAGGAGAGCTTTTATCGCCAAGATCAATTTTCCCTTCTCGTTGGATCAATAATGTGAGGATGGTATCTACATTGACGTCATTGGACTTTTTGAAGCCTATAGGCTGTATCGACAGATCGATCTTGTTGTCGTCGGTGATCCGTTTTACGTAAGCGGTCAACCGATCCCCCACTCGTAATGGCTTAAAAACTTCATTGGCATAGATCAAGCCTTTGTGCGTCCCGTTCACGATGGTGAGATAGCCGAGATCCGTCTTTCTGTATACCAAACCATTGATCTCATCGCCCACTTTGACCGTGAGTTCCTGATTGCTCAGTTGTCGATCGATCCGGTTCGTACCGTACAGCCGGTTTGATCCCTCGTCGTACAGCAGCTGGATCACATAGGTTTTACCCTCATCAAACTCATCTTGTTGCTCGCGAAATGGTACCAGCAGTTCTTTCTCCATGCCCCAGTTCATGAATGATCCAAAGCGAGTCATGGCCATCACTTTCAACGGCGCGAATTCATTCAGCGTCAGTCGAGGTCGCTTGGTGGTAGCCACCGGTCGGTCTTCGTGATCGAGATACACGAACACATCCAACTCATCTCCGATATCTGTTCCTTCGGGGATGTACTTGATAGGGAGAAGAACTTCTTCACCTGCGTCATTTCCGAGGAAAAGTCCGACACTACGGTCGCGAAGAACTTTGAGCTTGTGGTAGGTGCCGGGTTGCATGGCGCAAAGGTAGGTTATAGGAATTAGGTGAAAGGAGAAAGGAGAAAGGAGAAAGGAGATAGGGTTTCGGGTGACAGGTATCGCTTGTCGCGAACTAACCTGTTCCCTTACCCTGTGCACTCCCAATAAAGATGGAAATGCTTTGTAGTTCAATCTCTGTGTTCCCTCCAGAGGCAGGCGGGCTTTGTGTCTTTGTGGTTCAAATTGGCACAAAAAACGCTACCCTTCGACAGGCTCAGGAAACGCTGCCTTTGTTAAAGTAGAAGAGACAATAATTCTTAGTGACCTTCTCTGTGTCCTCTGTGTCTTTGTGGTTCAATTCCCTGTTCCCTGTTCCCTTACCCTTCGCCCTTACACTGTTCACTCACACTCAAATTCCCACAAAAAGATAAGGGGACCGACCGAAGTCGACCCCCTGTATCAAGCCGCATGAAGAAGTGAAATCTTAAATTTCTTTATCGACCTATCAGTCCACGTTATCGTGGAGGAAGGAATTGTTCGAGTTTAGTTCCGGCTTTTTGTCCGGCTCCTCGATCAACGAGTATCTCGAAACCTCTGATTCAGAAGAGTGGTTCACATTGTCGAGCTTGACCCCTTTGCGCTTATACGCCGGGACATTCTCGAATTCTTCCGCCTTTTCTTCGTCCAGAGCGTTTGAATTCAATTCTCGGAGATGTTTCATGCGATGTTTCATCTCCTCGATCTTGGCATTTGCCTCTCGTATTGCATCCTCTTCCTTGATCTCATCGATCACGTCGAAAATGGTTGTTTGTCGTCTGTCTTTTTCTTCTTCTTCCTCCCCAATTTGCTCTGCTTCCGCTTGCGGTTCAGCATCCTGTTCCTGGAGGAAAACATCAGTAATGTGATCTTCTTCCGAAAGAATATTCTCCTTTTCAGTCTCGAGATCCGCTGCAGGTATGGCTGCCGCCATCATGCGATTCTCATCGCGATCGAAACCTGTGGCGATCACTGTTACCGAAACTTCTTTTTGCAGGTTGTGATCAAAGCACAATCCGCATTTCAGGTTGGCATCCATTCCGGCCTGTTCCTGGAAGTATTCGTTGATCGCAGAGTACTCGTCCATCGTTGCTTCTTCCACACCATAAGAGATGTTGATAAGCAGGTCGCTCGCACCCACGATCTTATTGTCGTTCAACAGGGGAGAATTCAATGCTTGCTCTGCGGCCTTGATCGCACGATCCGGACCTTCAGCTACGCCATTACCCATAATGGATACACCGCTATTCTGCATGGCCGTTTTTACATCTTCGAAGTCCACGTTGATGCTTCCTCCGATCGTGATGATCTCGGCAATTCCTTTGGCTGCAGTGGCCAGTACATTATCCGCATGGGAGAAAGCCGATGAGATCGGCAGGTTCCCAAAAATATCTTTGATGCGATCGTTCGAGATCACCAGCAATGAGTCCACACATTCTCGCATCGCTTCGATGCCTTCTGTAGCGGCATTTCGTCGTTTGGATCCTTCAAAAGTGAACGGAGTGGTCACGATTCCTACCGTGAGGATACCCATATCCTTTGCGGCCTTTGCGATAATAGGAGCAGCACCTGTTCCGGTACCTCCACCCATTCCGGCAGTTACAAATACCATTTGAGTATTCACTCCGAGTGATTCGATGATGTTCTCCAAGCTATGCTCAGCGGCTTGTCGGCCAACTTCGGGATTGGAACCGGCACCTCGGCCTTGAGTGAGTTCGTTGCCGATCTGGATCTTGTTCGGGATCGGACTCATTTCCAGAGCCTGATTGTCCGTATTGCAAATGAAGAAATCAACTCCGGTGATCCCTTCCTTGAACATGTAATTGACAGCATTTCCACCTCCGCCACCGACTCCGATGACCTTAATGATGGAAGACCGCTCTTTTGGAAGATCTGGTGTAAAACTCATGTTCTTGTTTTAAAAGTCCTTGATATCACTCTCGTCCTTCAACCATTCCTTGAATCGGCTGAAGAAGTGCTCCTTTTTCTCTTCTTTGCTGTCGGTAGGCAGCGCTGTTTCCATGACACGTTCCGTGTTGTCGGTCTCGCCGTCCTCGAGCAATCCTCGAAGTACCAGTCCCACACTTGTTGCGAACAATGGACTCTTGACTTCTTCGACCATACCCTTGGCAAGGTGCTCGTTTGGGTATCCAACACGGGCATCCAATCCGGTGACATACTCAGTCAACTGAACGATATTCTTCAGCTGTGCACCACCACCGGTAAGTACGATCCCACCAACCAGTTTTTTCTCCATGCCACTGGCCTTGATCTCGTAATAGACCAGGTCCAGGATCTCTTCAACACGGGCTTGAATAATGCGACTGAGGTTCTTTACAGAGATCTCTTTTGGCTCTCTTCCGCGAAGTCCGGGAATGGCCACGATCTCATTGTCCTCCAATTGATCCGACAAAGCGGATCCGAATTTCGTTTTAAGCAATTCTGCCTGATTCTTCATGACCACACATCCTTCCTTGATGTCCTCGGTGATGATGTTACCACCGTAAGGAATGATGGATGTATGTCGAATAATGGAATCGTGGAAGATGGCTACATCGGTGGTTCCACCACCAATATCTACCAGAGCCACACCGGCCTCCATTTCTTCGTCGCTCAATACACTCTGGGCAGAAGCAAGTGGTTCGAGAGTCAGGTCAGCGACGCGGATACCTGTTTTTTCCACGCATTTGTAAATATTCTTCGCTGCAGAGATCTGTCCGGTGATGATATGGAAGTTCCCTTCCAATTTTACTCCGGCCATTCCGATGGGATCCATGATCCCTGGCTCGTCGTCTACTGTATAGTCCTGTGGAAGGACGTGTATGATCTTGTCGCCCGGCTGTACGGACAACTTGTACATGTCTTGCTCTAGTCTGTTCAGATCGTCTTGCGCGATCTCCTGCTCACCGTCATTTCGGATGATCATGCCGCGGTGTTGCAAAGAATTAATGTGCGCACCGGCGATTCCTACATGAACCTTGTTGATCTCAACATTCGATTGTTCAGCCGCAATATTGATCGCTTCGTTGATGGCATTGACCGTCTTGTCGATGTTGGATACCACACCACGCGTTACACCTCCCATCGATGGGACTTTCCCCATTCCGATGATATCTATCTTGCCGAATTCGTTCCTGCGGCCAACGATTGCGCAAACTTTCGTTGTACCGATGTCCAGACCTACTACTATTTTTCCACTTCCCATATTGCGTTTGATTGATGCTACTTACATACGACCTGATCTTTGTACTTGACGTTGATGATCCGGTAAGTATCCCATCCAACTTTCCCGAGTGCCCTGCGGTAGAACTTCTCGAGCTTATCGAATTTGGCTGCTATCCGGTCGGCGTCGCCAAATATGACCTGATGTGAACCTAGTTTCGTTATGAACGAGAATTCACCACGGCCTGACACAAAAATCTGTTCTATACTACGTTTCCAGAACACGCTTTCATACACATGGCGTGCAAGAGTGTATAATTTCGTACTCAGCTCATCATCAATGTCTCCCGTAGCCACAGGCACATCTTCGGTATACAGATCTGATAGAGGGAAATGGCTGCCCGCATCATCGATGTAATATGGTTTCCCGCGTTCGGGCATGACCCTCACGATCGGAATTCTTTGTGTGATTTCGATGAAAAGTTTTTGATCGTGATCCAGATATACTTTGCTGTCCTTAACAAATGGAAACCCTGCTAGAGCCCGTTCGATGCGATTCAGGTCTGTGCGTGCGATCTCCACACCACCGATTGTAACTTCCTCTTTATCAAGATGTTTGAGGATCTCCTTTTCTGTGATCATAGCCGGCTTTCCGCCACTCTCGATCTCAATCTTGATGCTTTGAATCGTTCCCTGCCCGAATCGCTTGGTTGACGTAAACCAGAGCACGAGCAGTCCAATGCAAACCACGATCATCAACGCCCACTTCAGTTTCATTCCGATCTTCATTCGAAAAGGGCTTTAATGGGTTCAACAAACCGGTCGATGTCACCGGCTCCTAAAGTCAGGAGCACTTCCGTTTTCCGATCCGCGAGATATGGTAGCAGTTCTGATTTGCTCAGGACCTTGACATCTTTTTCGGTGATCTCGTCAGCGATCATCTGGCTACTTACACCGGGAATAGGCTTTTCTCTGGCCGGATAGATGTCCATCAGTATGACTTCATCCAAAAGGCTCAGACTCTCTGCAAATCCCTTGTAGAAGTCTTTGGTTCGGGAAAACAGATGTGGTTGAAATATCCCGGTGATCACCCGATCACTGTACAATTCTCGGACAGAACCAATCGTTGCACTGAGTTCAGATGGGTGGTGAGCGTAGTCGTCGATGTAAACTATTGGCTTGCGTAGTATGTACTCGAAACGTCGTTTCACTCCACGGAAACCTGCGAGTGCGTTTGGAATGATCTCTGATCTTCCTCCGGATTCCAGAAACAAAGCGGATGCTGCTACCGCATTCTCCACATTATGCCTTCCGGGAATACCCAATTGGATATCTCGAATGGAACCCGCAGGTGTCTGTAGGTCAAAGTGGTACGCAGATCTTTCGATGCGCACGTTTTCTGCTCGATAAGTACCGGTATCAATGCCGTAATCACCGGCATAACCGATAGAATTGAATTGTTCCGTCAGACTGTTGTGAACGAACAGCTTTTGCACCCTTCGGGCAAATTCCACAAAGCTTTCTGTGAGTTGCTGACCATCACCGTAAATATCAAGGTGATCCGGATCTATCGAAGTGATCGCCGCGTATGCCGGATCCAATTGCAGGAAGGAGCGATCATATTCATCGGCTTCCGTGACAGTTATAATGTTCTCAGCGCCTTTTGAGTTGTTGAAGTAGTTCGAGTTCAGGTCGGTGGATATGCCACCGAGAAGGGCTACATGCTCGGTCCCCGCCACTCTCAACAGATGAGCCAGCATACTGCTGGTGGTCGTTTTGCCGTGTGTCCCGGCAACGCTGATGTTTGTAGTTCCTTTCGTTATCATTCCCAAAGCCTTCGATCGTTTGATACAATCAAAATGATTGGACTCGAAATGCGCGTATAACTTCAGATCATCAGGAATAGCTGGTGTATAAATGACCAGCGTATTTGAGGAGTCTAATGAACTGTGTTGAGTCAGTGCTGAGAATTCGTCCATGAATGTGACAGCGATGCCTTCTTTTTGAAGCTCATCCGTCAGCGGACTAGGTGTTTTGTCATACCCTTGGACAAGTGCGTCGGTTGAATCATTCAGATACCGTGCGAGTGCGCTCATCCCGATCCCACCGATCCCGAGAAAGACGATATGTTCTTTCCCTTCTATCATGCACCGATCAACTTTTCGATCTCTTGTAATATTCGATCACGTGCGTCCGTGATCGCCAGACCGCGAGCACTTTGTTCCATGGCAGCGATCAAATTCTTATCATCCAGGATCTCCAGGCAAGTATCCACGAGCTCTTCCCGAGCAACAGCATCTGCGATCAGTTTGGCTGCGCCTGCTTCGACAAGCTCATTTGCGTTCTTGGTTTGATGGTCTTCTGCAACGTTTGGAGAAGGCACCAAGATGCTTGCTTTACCTTTAGCACATATTTCCGATAAGCTCAGAGCTCCTGCTCTGGAGATCACTATATCTGCACAGTCGTACGCAGCCGACATATCCTGAATGAAGGCCATACGCTCACCTAACACTTCGGGTTCGCGCTCGTAGAATTTACCGGTCTGCCATAGGATCTGTACTCCCGCGTCGCGCAGTTTCTGCAATCCGTTCTCAATGGAGTCGTTAATGGTTCTCGCCCCGAGGCTTCCCCCTATGATCAGGACAGTCGGGAGGTTCTCATCGAGTCCAAAGTGCTTTCGGGCTTCTACCTTGTCCATCTGTTCATCTGTGATCTCCGAGCGAATAGGGTTCCCCGTGAGTACGATCTTGTCCTTCGGAAAAAAACGCTCCATATTCTCGAATGCCACGCAAATGCGATTCACTCTTCCTGCAAGGAGTTTATTGGTGATTCCCGGAAAGCCATTCTGTTCCTGGATCAGGGTTGGGATCTTCATCCAGCTCGCCATGTATAGCAATGGCCCGCTTGCGAATCCACCAACACCGATCGCGATGTCCGGTTTGAGTTTCTTGATGATCCTCCTCGACTTCCAAAGACTACTCATGAGCTTGAAAGGAAAGCTAAGATTTCGGGTGGTGAGTTTGCGTTGTATTCCGCTGATCCAAAGACCGTGAATGGTGAATCCCGCCTCCGGGACTTTTTGCATTTCCATCTTGTCCTTGGCCCCGACAAATTCGATCCGAGCTCCGGGGTATTTGGCCTGTATGGCTTTCCCGATGGCGATCGCCGGGAAGATGTGTCCACCCGTTCCGCCACCTGAGATCACTACTGTTGGTTCATTCTTCATCGTTCTCACTATTGTTTTCTTCTTCCGAATTCCTGCTCACACTGAGGATCACCCCGAAGGCGATACTCGTGAAGAACAGACTGGTTCCTCCCATACTCACCAGTGGCATAGGCAATCCCGTGACCGGGAAAATGTGAACGGCCACTCCCATATTTATAAATGCTTGTATGACCAGACTGAACGATAGTCCGACGGCAAGGAAGGCACCGAATGCCTGTGGCGTGCGTATCACGATCTTGACAGTTCGCCATAACAGCACGAGGTAGAGGAGTATCAGTATCACCGCGCCCAACACACCATATTCTTCAATGATGATCGCATAGATGAAATCGGCGTAGGGTGAAGGCAGGAAATTCCTTTGGGTGCTCTTACCCGGGCCTTTACCGATCAGTCCACCTTGAGCGATCGCGATCTTTGCCTGCTGGTTCTGGTAGCTTTCTTCAACTTCTTTCCCCTGCGCAAATTCCACATAGTCCTCGATCCGTTCTTTCCATGTTCCAACCCGACCCTCTACATTCAGGTTCAGGATCACGACGATCATCAAGGTGAGTCCAACTATACCTGTACCGGTGAGGGCCATTAGGTATTTCATTGGTATCCGCCCGATGAACAGGACGAGCAAACAGGTTGCAAATAGCACACTTGCCGTAGAAAGGTCGGCAGGGGCGATGAGCCCACATACGACCACGATATGAACAAGTACCGGCAAGAATGACGAGCGAAAGCTCTTGATCTTGTCCTGTTGCTTGGATAAGAAACGTGCCACGTAGAGAATAAGTGCCAGCTTCGCAAGGTCCGAGGTTTGAAAGGAAGTACCGATGACAGGAATGGTCACCCAACGACTTGCAGCATTGATATTGGATCCAAAGACGAGCGTATAGGCCAATAAGGCCATTGCAGGGTAGATGATCAGCTGGGCCGGTCTGGAGTAATATCTGAAATCTACCAGATGCGCCATCCACATGAGGAACAAACTGGCAAGGAGGATCATCGTATGCTTGATCACATAAAACTCTGCGTTCCCACTTTGTTTTACGTAAGCAAGCGTACCCGTACTGCTGTATACGGCGAGTATGCCAAACAGAGACAGGATGGCTACAACGAGCCAGATGACGGGGTCACCCTTGATATTTCTCCGGATCCACTCCAAAGTCGTTGATCTTTAGGGCTTAGAGATTGCGAACGGCGTATTTGAACTGACGTCCGCGGTCTTCATAGTTCTCGAACAAGTCGAAGCTGGCACAGGCAGGCGACAGAAGTACCGTTTCACCGGGATTGGCGAGACTGAAGGCCATTTTCACAGCTTCATCAGCCGACGTGGTATTCACAATGAGATCCACATGCTTGCCAAATGCCTGGTGTAGTCGAATGTTGTTCTTGCCAAGGCAAACGAGGATCCGAACTTTCTCTTCCACCAGTTTAGTGAGGAGTTCGTACTCGTTTCCTTTGTCGACGCCGCCGGCGATCCAGATCACAGGTGCATGCACACTTTCCAGTGCGTACCATGCGCTGTTCACGTTGGTCGCTTTGGAGTCGTTCACGAATTGGACTCCTTTGACCTTGGCGACATACTCAAGGCGGTGTTCCACATTTTTAAAATCCATGAGGCTCTCGCGGATCACTTCGTTGCGGATCATGAGCGAGTTGGCGATGATCGCCGCTGCCATGGAATTGTAGGTGTTGTGTTTACCACCAATAGTCATTTGATCATAGTTCATATCGAGTTGAGTTTTAATTTGGTCTGATTTGACGTGGAATGAAGTTTCGTCGGCCCATCCACCAAGGCCTGTAATGTTTGAGAAGCCGAAAGGGATAAGCGAGGCTTTGAGCGCTCTCTTGTCCATTTCAGCCTGAATATTTTCGAAGTCGCAGCAGTAGATGAATTGATCATCTGCTGTCTGATTTTTAGTGATACGGAACTTGGAATCGATATAGGCTTCCATGTTCGGATAGCGATCGAGATGATCCGGTGTGATGTTGAGGAGAACCGCCTGATTGATCCTGCACGATTCCGTCGTATCTAATTGGAAGCTGCTTAGTTCCAGGACGAAGTATTCGTGATCACCTTCATAAAGGGCACGGGCGAAACTCTTACCAAGATTGCCTGCAACAACGCTATCCAGTCCACCTTTTTCCAGCAAATGCTGTGTGAGTAAAGTGGTTGTGGTTTTCCCGTTGGTTCCTGTGATCCCAATCAGGTGAGCGTTGGTGTGCCTTGCAGCAAATTCGATCTCACCGATGACCTCGCATCCTGCCTCACGTGCTCTGTTGAGAATTGGCACATTTGGTGGGATACCCGGTGAGACCACCACGATCTCTGATTTCAATACTTCCGATTCGGTATGCTTTCCATGCTCGTATCGGATGCTGTTCTCCTCGAGTTCTTTCTTATAGTTTTCGCGGATCTCCGACAGATCAGACACAAAGGGGCTGTACCCGCGCTGATGCGCGAGAAGAGCGGTTCCAATACCGCTTTCTCCTGCTCCCAATATGGCTACCTGTTGTGTCATTCGTTTTCTAGCGGACTTTGAATGTGACAATGGTGAGAACTGCCAGGAGTATGCTCACGATCCAGAATCGGGTGACGATCTTGGGTTCGCGATAGCCTTTCTTTTGATAGTGATGGTGCAAAGGCGACATCAGGAAGATGCGTTTACCCTCTCCGTACTTGCGTTTGGTATACTTGAAGTAAGCTACCTGAAGTACTACGCTCAGGTTTTCTGCTAGGAATACCCCGCAGAGAATTGGGATCAGTAATTCCTTTCGGATCATGATCGCGAACACAGCGATGATCCCCCCAATGGCCAGACTTCCGGTGTCGCCCATGAATACCTGAGCCGGGTACGAGTTGTACCACAGAAACCCGATGCAGGCCCCGACGAAGGCTGCTCCGAAGATCACGAGCTCCTCCTGATAGGGGATGTACATGATATTCAGATAGTTGGCGAAAATGGCATTACTCGACACGAAGGCCAGTATGGCTAGCGTCAACCCTATGATCGCTGAGGTCCCTGCCGCCAATCCGTCAATACCATCTGTGAGATTTGCGGCATTGGACACCGCTGTGATGATGAAAGTCACCACCAGGACGTACAAGATCCAGGTCCATTTCTTTGCTTCTTCTCTGGGTAAAAAGAATATTAGCTCCGCATAGTCGAGCTCGTGTCCTTTCACAAATGGTATCGTCGTTACGGTCGACTTGCTGTCGATCACATAGATCTTCTCATCGTGATCGTTTACTCGAACTTCTGATGCGGCGGCGATCTGTGCTTCAGTAGCATTGTCCTGATGAATGAAGTCACGTATCAGTACTTCCTGATTGAAGTAAAGGCTCAAACCGATGATGAGCCCAAGACTCACTTGCCCGAACACTTTGAACTTCCCCGCAAGGCCTTTCTTGTCCTTGCGAAACACCTTTATGTAATCATCGAGGAACCCGATCAAACCACACCATACGGTGGTGACGATCATCAGGATCACGTAGATATTTCGAAGTCGAGCAAAGAGGATGGTTGGGATCAGGATGGCACCCAGTATGATAAGTCCCCCCATGGTCGGAGTACCCTTTTTGGATTCTTCTCCTTCCAGTCCAAGATCCCTGACCACTTCACCGATCTGTTTTCTTCTCAGGCGGTCGATCAATCGGCCACCGAACAGCAGACTGATGATGAGCGACAGGATCACTGCCATGGCAGAGCGGAAACTCGTATACTCAAAAAGACCGGCTCCGGGGAACTGAAATTCTTGTTCTAAAAATCGAAATAGGTAATAGAGCATGTCTTAATTGGTTTTGGTGTATCGATTGAAGATCTCACGGTCGTCGAATGGATGTTTGACCCCTTCGATCTCCTGATAGGTTTCATGGCCTTTCCCGGCTATGAGTATGATGTCGCCTTGCTCGGCAAGGCTGATGGCGGTCTTGATCGCATTCTCTCGATCCTCGATCGTGAGCATTTTCTTAAAGTGTTGAGGTTCAGCCCCTTGCTCCATTTCTTTCAGTATGGTCTTGGGATCTTCGAAGCGTGGATTGTCTGAGGTGAGTATCACCTTCGTGCTATTCTTTAGTGCTGTTCTCGCCATCAATGGGCGTTTCTCTTTATCGCGATCTCCACCACAGCCTACGACGGTGATGAGTTGCTCGTTATTCGTCCGGATCGTGTTTATAGTGGACAGCACATTTTCCAGTGCATCCGGAGTGTGTGCGTAGTCCACGATCGCGGTAATACCATCCGGACTTTTGATATACTGGAACCGGCCTTCAACTGACTCCAGACGTGTCATTTGCGTGATGATCTCATCTTCCGGGAATTCGCAGAGGAATGCTGCACCGTACACCGCCAGGAGATTGTAGGCGTTGAATGTGCCGACCAGTTTGTACCAGGCTTCCTGACCATTCAGCTCGAGCAGCATTCCTCCGAAATCGTGTTCGAGGAGTCGGGCTTTGAAATCAGCCGGGCGCTTCAGCGCATAGGTATACTTCGAGGCCTTGCAATTTTGCAGGAGCACCGACGAATTCTTGTCGTCGCGGTTGACCAACGCAAATGCGGCATGATCCAGACAATCAAAGAGCAGCTTCTTTGCGTACAGGTAGTTGCGGAATGTGCCGTGGTAATCGAGATGATCGTGGGTGATGTTCGTGAAAAGGGCACCGGCGAACCGGAGGCCTGCTACTCGTTCCTGTTGTAGGGCATGCGAACTCACTTCCATGAAGCAGTAGGTGCATCCTGCATCCACCATTTCAGACAGCATCGCCTGAAGACGGATCGAATCGGGAGTAGTGTGAGTAGATGGGATACGTTTTTTACCAACGATGTACTCGACGGTAGATAACAATCCGCACTGCTCACCGAGGAGCGTGAACAGATTGTGAAGCAGTGAACTCACCGTTGTCTTTCCGTTGGTTCCCGTTACTCCGATCACTTTGAGTTTGGCGGAAGGGTTGTCGTGGAAAGCCGCGGCTACTTCTCCCAGCGTTTTGGCGCTGTTATCAGAAATTATCCAGGTCACATCTTCAGATGCGCTTTCATCCTTGTGCTCAGCGATGATCACGTTGGCTCCACTCTCAACGGCTTTGGCGATGTAATCATGTCCGTCAACCTGGGTTCCTTTGATCGCAGCGAAGAGATTGATCTCAGCTCCGGCGGCACGGGAGTCCATGGTCAATCCATGTACTTCCACGTTGAGATCGCCATGAGTCTCAACTCCTTTGGGCAGTATGTCTTTGAGCAATTTCATGACCGATGTCCGAGACGTACGTAAATGGTTTGGCCGGGTCGGAGCGAGGTGCCCGGGTCAGGTGATTGTTCCACGACCATACCCAGTCCGGTATAGCGCACTTTGATATTGCGGTTCTCCATTCGATAGAGCACGTCGCGCAACCCGGAGCCCATGAGATCCGGCATTTTTCCATCTTGCTCCGTATTCGAAGCCACATATCTGGTGTTGACTTTATTAAGGCGGAGCCAGTCTATGTTGTCCAGATCTGGGGTCTTTAGATCGAAATGGTTGCAAATGGCCTTGACGTCTTCGGCTTGACCGCAAAGCATTTTGGGTGCTTGCCATTGCACGGAGTCGGGCAGAGTGATGCGCACCGCTTTAGCGTGAACTTTACGTGCGATCTCTCCGAATACCGGCGCTGCAACGGATGAGCCGTAGTAGCTCAGCTTAGGTTCAGAAATGAGAACGAGACATGAATACTGCGGATCCTCGGCCGGGAAGTAGCCCGCGAAGCTGCTGTTATATACGTGTGCCTCATATCGTCCGCGACCCGCGATCCGCGCTGTACCCGTCTTTCCGGCTATGCCAAATCCGACGTTCTTTAAATTTCTAGCCGTTCCTCTTTGTACTACTCCTTCCAGGAATTCCTGCAGGGTCTTGACCACGGATGGGGGAGCGATGGATTTATTCATCACAGTTGTTCCGAATTCCTGCTCCATTTTGCCGAAACTGCCTACACCTTTGATCAGATAAGGCTTCACCATAGTTCCGTTATTGGCTATGGCGTTGTAGACCATCAGCACATGTAGTGGAGTGAGCTGCATGGAGTATCCAATGGAAAGTGAAGGGAGTGCAGTCCCGGACCAGCCAGGCTCGTCAGGACGGAGCATGTTAGGAACACCAGCTCCTCGGATACCGATCGGGATCTGTTGGTTCAGCCCCAGCGCATCCAGATGTTTGACGAACTTCTTGGGATTGTCTTTGTATGCCGCGTAAACACTCTTCGAAGTTCCGACGTTGCTCGAACGCTCGAAGATCTGGCGGAAGCTCATGTTCTTGTACTCGCCTTTATCACTGTCCTCGATCCAGCGATCGTAAAATTTGACCCGTCCCCATTCGATGTCGACTGAATCGTCCGGTTCGATCTTTTCGTCCTTGAGAAGTGCAATGGATGAAAGCAGTTTGGCAGTACTTCCTGGCTCGTAGAGCGTTCCAACTGCATGGTTAAAGGATTCGATGTACCCATTCTCGCTTTGAGTGAGGTTGGACATGGCTTTTATCTTCCCCGTTTTGACCTCCATGAGTATGGCTGTCCCGAACTTGGCCTGCTGCTTTTCGACCATTTTGAGCAGTGCATTGTGTACGACGTCCTGTAACTCCACGTTGAACGTCGTGAATACATCCTGACCGTCCTTTGGCTCGATAGCGAGTTCGTCGTTTAACGGGCGGTAACCTCCGGAAATTCGCTGGACCAGGATTCGGCCGTTCACTCCTGCTAATTCCTGATTATAGGTTGCTTCGATGCCTGCTCCCCGGCCATTCTCATTTACGAAGCCAATGGTTCGTTGTAGTAATGGGCCATATGGTTTCTTGCGGACTGTGCGCTCTTCGATAATGACCCCGGCCTTATATCGTCCGTGTTTCAGGATGGGCCAGGTCTGCATTTCCTTGATATTGATGAA
>VMDK01000013.1 GCA_008080835.1 Sphingobacteriia bacterium
CTCATCGGCTCGCATTCCGGCGCCAACGCCATTGCCATTTGGATGATCCTTATGACCCACGGTCCTTTCGGAATGCGGGAGAAAGTGGCCATCCTGAAACAGCGATCAGATTGGGTTTGCAATCAGTTGAAAGAGGCTGGGATCGAGTATTTCCGTCATCCGGAGAGTAACATCGTGACGATCAAGAGTGAATTCGTTCCGGAGAATATTGCACATGACTTCGGACTGGTTCCCGACAATCATACAGCTCCCAATTGGTTCAAGATCGTGATCATGGAACACGTGAGCATGGAACGACTAGAGCCACTCGTTGAAGAACTGGTCGCTATTCCAAGATGATCTTTCCTCTGAATCGGACTTCAGGGAATTGATAATCAATAAAATAGAGTCCTTTTCTCAGACTTGAGAGATCCACGGAATCACTGCTCGTAGTTACGTTAAACACTTCCTTGCCATCTACCGAGGAGACCCTCACCACTCTTTTACCGCTGAACGGTGAATTCAGTTTGATCATCCCTGTACTTGGGTTGGGATAAATGGTGAACTCATGCTCGTGAGGTATGGTTGGAGCACTCACTACGCATTCATTATCCTGATGTTCATAGAAAATGAATCCACCGCGATCGTTACCCACAAGCACATCGGGTCGCCCATCATCGTTCACGTCAGCAACCGTAGGTTTAACTTCTCCGCCAGCATCAAAATCGTAGCACAGATCCATCGATTTGTGATCTGAGTAATATTTCAGCGGATACTCGATAAAATCACTCGTGAGGTCTTTCGATATGTCTCGAAAGGCTTTGATGTTCCCTCCTGCTCCACCAACGATCAGTTCATTTTTACCATTTCCATCCAGATCGGCCAGAAACGGAGAACTGTATCCGTATACAACCGGAAGTAAGGTATCGATGAAGGTATCCTTGGCCTGATCGTACCACGTACCTGGGCGCAATTCGTTGATGATGATCCCTCCCAGGCTGTCGTCAACAAGCGTAAGGTCGGCAACGTTGTTCACGGGTTGGTTGTGGTAATAGAAGACATTTCCATCCACACAACCGATCAGGAGATCATCGATTCCGTCCTCATCCACGTCACCAATATGTGGAGCCGCGGTATACCCTACATTGATGCTGAACGCATTCTTGCTGATCAGTGTAGCTGTCATGGAACTTCCTTTCCCGCTGAGATCATACAATATCAATGACCCCGAATGATGTCCGATCAAAAGTTCCGGATCTCCATCGTTATTGAGATCACCTATGGTCGGGTGCATTCCTGAAATGGAGTCCTTATCCAATCCGAGGAAGTCCTTATCGATCAACTTGTAGATGGCCTTAGTAGGCGATCCAACATTTTCATACAGATAGAGTGCATCGTGTTTATCCGCCGTTTGCAAATGCCCTTGATTTGTGGCTGATATAATATCCTGATCTCCATCACCGTCGTAATCGTAGAACAGAGGGACCGTGTGAGATCCCATATCGATCATTTGATCATTCATCCATGTGCTGTCTTGCTGAATGAACTTCGGTACGGAGGTCGTTCCGGTGTTCTTATAGTAGAGCACGTTGTCGTACTCGGCTATATATCCACTGAACTTATCGGTCAGATTTGGAGCAACGAGAAGATCCTTTTTACCGTCCTGGTCCACATCCACCATGAATGATGCCGGAAACGTATTGACCCTTGCAGGAATATCGTAAGAAGGGAAACGAGCGTCATAAGCGATCATGCTGTCGAGTTTCATTCCCAGGTTGGTCTTCCCATTCTCAAGATAGATCAAGTTGTCGAATCCCGCGTTCCCAAGAATGAGGTCCATATCGCCATCGTCATCCCCATCGAGCAGCAACATGCTGGATCCACCGGCATGCTTCAGATAGCGATAGTACTTGCGATAACAGAACTGATAGCGCTCTAGTATGATCTGGTTGGAACTGGTGCCTTCGGTGAAATCGCCCCAGCATACATCGATCTCTTCGAATGCCGGTGGATCCAGAGGCTGGTCGTTCTCCACAGTGTTGTTTAGGAACAAGGTCACACCGAATCCGATGGTCTGCAAGGTGAGGAAATCTATGTCGCCATCCCCGTCCACATCCTCAATGGCCGGGATATTAGCTGCATCGGCATATATGTCGGATGTGTCTATGATCTGTCCGAAGTTGTACGCACGTAATACATTCTTTGCCACTTCAAAACGAATGTGAGGGTCACTTGGCTGAGTGATGTTCCTGTACAAACTCACACCATTGACCAGATAATTCCTGAACCAAAGGTCTTCTTTGCCGTCATTGTTGTAGTCCTTGAATACGACCCAGGATGTGAAAGTCGGGAATATGTGATCGTATTCCGGGCGATAAGTGTAGTTCCCGCTACCATCTGCGATCAGCGACATCACCTTGTCGCCTGTGCGATCGTACACGAAAAGGTCATGTATGCCATCATTATCAATATCGATCGATTGAAACTGCGGTTGATTAAATCCTCCAAGCAATGCCAATTTCATGGTATCTCCGCTGGAATTGAGAAACTTCAGACCATCAGAAACATGGAACGTAGTTCCCTGACCAAAGCTCATTGTGCAAAAAAATGATAGGAGAATTGTAAAGATCGACCGATTCATACGTAACATATAAAAGTAAGACCCTTAAAGTGAGTCGAATGCTGCATTATAACTTCAAAAGATCGGACGTCATGCATTCGGTCAATAATATTTACATCAAATAATTCGTGCAGGTCCTCAGGCGTACAGATAGACTGACGTTCACACTGATAACCACGTTGTTCAGTGTTGTACTGGCGCAAGGTCAAAGTGACAGCCTGATACTCGAATTCGCAAATGGTGAGCCTGTTTCCTTTGGGGTGATCCGTTGGCACGCAGGTCAATATTACTCCGATCATACTGGTAAGGTCGATCATGACTTGACTCATGGTAGCAGATTTGAAGTGTACCACATCAATGGGAACGACTCGTTCGTGTATGACACCTCTCAGATTCGATACGTGATCCACTCAGAAGGAATGCTTCTACCGGAACAGAAGGTGAAGGCCCTTCCTCCGCGTGCCCTTTTCTCCAGAGAATTTGCCCGCTTCCCGATCAAAGAGTCACCCACGGAGCGGATAAAGCGAGCCTATGGCCTGACCAACATGAGTAAAGAACTCAAAGCGGTAAGTCGGGCAAGTCATTGTGGTGTTGTGGTAAGCGGACCCATTTCCCACTTTTATGACCTGTACAGCAAGGAAGCAAAGTCCAAAAGAGAGTTTATGCGCTTGGAACGCATCTAGACGAACAAGGTGCAGCTAGAGGAATATTTCAAAAGCTCAGTAGTGGTAATGCTTTTGCCAAATTGTAAGACTTGCTCTGCAGACCTCGAACGTTTTCGAAATTTCTGCTCCATACATCCCGATGTCATTGACCAATTGAACAAATTAGAGCTGCTGGAGCGTATACGCAGATGTGGAATGGAAATCGTAGCGCAGGATATTATACTGAACGAATTGTGGTCGGATGTGCATTATCCTCCCCTTCTGCGCTACTGAAAGGGGGAAGTATTGGCGCATCTTTGTTCTATGGACATTGCCAGCTTCTATCGGAGATTCATTCAATGCGGTCAAAAATTCACCACAGACAGCCGTAAGGCAGGTGAGGCTCGCATCTTCTTTGCGCTAAAAGGGGCAAATTTCGATGGCAATGCATATGCTGCCAGTGCGGTGGACGCCGGATGTGAATTAGCGGTCGTCGATGATGCAAAGGCGGCGGTCGATGAGCGCTTCGTGCTGGTGGACGATGTGCTGTCATTCATGCAGGAGCTGGCAACATTTCACCGAAGACAACTCAATATCCCGGTGATAGCCGTTGCAGGTAGCAATGGCAAGACCACAACCAAGGAGTTGTTGGGAGCAGTTCTGGAATGCGCTTACCGCGTTCACATTACACAAGGCAATTTTAATAACCTGATCGGTACTCCGATCACGCTCCTGGAAATGCCACTGGATACAGAATGCGCCGTGATCGAGATCGGGACCAACCAATTCGGTGAGATCAAGCGTTTGTGTGAGATCGTGGAACCAACCCACGGGATCATAACAAATATCGGTAAGGAACACTTGGAAGGATTCGGTGACATAGAGGGTGTTATTCGCGAAGAAAGCGAACTCTATCTGTATCTACAGGAGCATCAGGGCAGAGCTTATGTCAATGCAGACGACAGTATCCTCATCAATATGGCTCGTCGCCTGCAACGGGTCAAAACCTACAGTATGGGACCGGATGGAGACGTGACCGGAACTATCCGACAACGCTTTCCGGGATTGGAAGTGGAGGTGAATGATGTCGTTCTGAAGTCGAACTTAAGCGGTGATTATAACGCAGAGAACATTCTTACTGCAGCTACTATAGGGCTGGATATTGGACTGAATATCAATCAGATAGCTCGTGGCATTTCGAACTACACCCCTTCCAATAATCGGTCGCAATACATGGAAACAGATCGCAATCACGTGATCATGGATGCGTACAACGCCAACCCTACCAGTATGGCTAAAGCACTCGAGAGTTTCCGAAATATTGATTCCTCCAAGAAACTACTTCTGCTTGGCGACATGCTGGAAATGGGCGATCACGCAGCGGCAGAGCACCGCGACCTGGCTGATCTTGCTCTTGCCATGCCAGAGGCTAAATGTGTGTTCATCGGTGAGGAATTTCACAAACTGAATGGAGACCTGAATTTGAAATCCTACGCTGATGTAGATGCATTTCTTGCAGACTACCCACTTGGTGACATCAAAGATCATTGGATCCTTATCAAAGGATCGAGAGGTGTGCGCATGGAGAAGATACTCGATAGCTTATGAAGTTCACATTGGAGTCGACCATAGAGATCCTGGAACGAACTCCCGCTGTACTCAGGGATTTACTGGACGGGCTTTCTGATGGCTGGATCAGAAGCAACGAAGGGGGCGATACCTGGAGCCCTTATGATGTGGTTGGTCATCTTATAATCGGTGAGCGGACTGACTGGATGGTAAGAACCAGGGTCATTTTGTAAACTGAAGGAGATAAGACCTTTGTACCTTTCGATAGATTTGCTCAATTTTAGTTAGACAAGTCTCTGTCCATCAACGACCTGCACAAAAGGATCGGCAAAGAGAAGATCTAAACTTAGGATGGTTTCGGCTCAGTTGTTTCAGGACCTTTTGCACCGATCGTGAACGCTCATTATCGGTTGAGCAAACCCTCCTTATACGCTTTGATGAGCAATGCGCTCCGATTGTGATGTGGAGCAACATATTGGCTGAACTGATCCAATGCTTCCGGGTAATTACGCAGATCGTGCTGCACCTCTGTCCAGAGATCCGCCCAAACGAGATCATTCCCCTTTCTGATATTCTCGATGATCTTCAAGAGCAAGACATCATTGATCACTCGTAATCCTACTTGCCGCGTGGTGATTGCTTGTGTATTGGGCGATAGACCGAGTATCCTGCTCAAGTGGTCATAACCACCACAGGATCCCAGAACCACCAACTCAGATTCAGGAGTGATGTAGGAGATCGTCTCGGAGACGTAGTAACTATGTCCTCGGTGTACGATGGCATCCGGTTCGATCCCTTTGTCGTCGAACATGGCTCTGATCGCTTTTTGTCCGGCGATCTCAGAAGAAGGTTTGTTGAAATACAGACTTACATGCTGTCCGCGTGTTGCCCTTATCTCGATATAGGATCCATGATCGAATTGTTGCCAATTCTCGTTATAGAAACGCTTAATGAAATTCTCATAGTTCAACCACCCGTCTGCATCCTCATAGAAGAAATGCTGCTGGATGTGCACACTATCCGCGCCCATGTATGCTTCTTTTCCCAATCCGCTGTTCTCAGCGATCAAGTCTGCATAGTATTTCGAGCCCTTTCCAATTTCAAGTATCCCGGTGAGGTGCTTGTAGAGTTCTTTCTCCTCAGGCTTCTTATCCGGAGCTTTCATGTGCTCCAAAATGCTTGTTTTGAGTTGCTCTTTCAGCCCTCCTTCCAGTCCGCTGTAAATGTCAACGATATTGACCGCAACCTGTAGCGGATTGGATTTCGTCCTTAAGTCGTCGCAAAGACGGTCAAAGAGGCGTTTAGGCTCCTCCGGTGACATATCTTCGAACAATGCCGGAACCATATTATAGGTCACGCACATTTCCAGGAACACCTCGTACTTGTGCATCCCGATACCGTTCCAGAAGTTCATGATCGTTTGACCACCCAAGGCGGCCTTCCACTTGTTGAACATTCCCAGAAAGCTCGTCGTGAAGATCTCCTCATGTCCGTACACCATGAGCATATAGATATCCCTCGCCGACGACAAACTGGTATCGATCAAGGCAAACCGCACTGTGTCGGGGTATTCATGCAGGTCATTGATCTCCCGAATGGCATGTAAGGAGGTATACCGCAATTCTTCGACGATGTCCCTTTCCCCTATCATGCCTTCTTGCAAAACCAGATCACCCAGTTTTTGGAAGAGATCATTTCGATCCCGACTGAATTGCTCCGCTTCCGTCAGTGAAGTTCCGTTTTGAACATCACGCAACAAGAGAAAGGATTTGCTACCTGCCGCATTCTGCTCATAAATAGCAGTAAACAATGCCAACACCTCATCGGATTCAGCTCCACGGCGAATACCCATGGATACTGCATTTGACGACGACATATAATGGCTAGTTTGCAATGGCACGGTGTAAACCAATGCCTTGAGGATATCCGGGAAATAGGCTTGATGACTGAGTTCACCCATCTTCTTCAAAAGCGAAGAAGGACTTTCGTACGCAGCATATTCTAGAAGAAATCGAGCAAATTTCCGTTGACTGAAAAATGGAATGAGTTCAAGGGCTCTTTCAAGGTCTACTTTTAACAGTTGGAATAAGCGATCCTCATCTTCCATTACAATGCAATGAAGTATCATATCAAAGCGCTCAGAAGCGCTGTTAAATTCAGCATAATTACGTCTACCGATCTGCCTGAGGATTCCATAGAACTCAAACAGCATCTGCTTTCGTTCGAGAATATTGACGTCTGTCTCGGCGATCACCTGCTGGATCTCATCCACTCTATTTATATACGTGAGAGTAGCTCGCTCTGTCGCTTCTGCCGATGGAAAGCCGATAGTACGATCGAGACTTCCGTCAATGAGATCGAGCTGGCGCTGCCAGTTGTCGATCTTCGACATGTTCGGTTGGAGTATATCCGGTTGAGCTTTCAATAATGAAAGCGTACAGATCAGCGATATGATCCAAAGTGCCCTCACGAGATTTTCTTCTGTATCTCCCAAATTGCGATCCCGGCTGAGACGGAAACGTTGAGCGAATGTTTGGTACCATATTGTGGTATTTCCACAAAGTCGTCACAAAGGGCGAGTACGTCGTCACTCACACCGTCCACTTCATTTCCAAACACAAGCAGGATGTCCTTTCCACTTTCAACTGCCAGATCCTGGATCTCAATACTCTGGTCAGTCTGCTCCACTGCAACAACCCGTGTACCGGTTTCTTTCAACTTTACGATCGTTTCAACAGCAGACTTGGTATGCGACCATTCCATGCTCAACTCGGCACCGATCGCAGATTTAGTGATCTCGCGATGTGGTGGTGTTCCGGTGATGCCACCGAGGTAGAGATGTGATACTGCAAATGCATCACATGTTCTGAAAACCGATCCTACGTTGAGCATGCTTCGCACATTATCCAGCAAAACTGATACCTTTTTCTTTTCGGTCTTCCGGAACTCCTTCGGAGACAATCTGTTTAGCTCTATATTCTTTAATTTGCGAACCATCCGAACAGCATCAGAAATTGGCCCCAAAAGTACGTAAGCAAAGCGAAACTCCACTGATGCGCCAGTACGCGCAGATCAAGGCAAAATACCCGGGAGCACTGGTCCTCTTCCGCGTAGGGGATTTTTACGAGACGTTTAACGAGGATGCGGTGAATGCATCCAAAGTTCTGGACATCGTGCTTACAAAACGAGCCAATGGCAAAGCTTCGCATGTGGAGCTGGCCGGATTTCCCCACCATGCGCTGGACAATTATCTCCCCAAGCTCGTCCGTGCGGGTTATCGAGTAGCAATTTGTGATCAGCTGGAAGATCCATCTAAGGCCAAGAAGCTGGTCAAACGTGGAGTAACAGAGCTCGTCACTCCCGGTGTAACCTTGAACGATAAAGTCCTCGAATCCAGGACCAGCAACTATCTCGCTTGCATCGCCAATGACAAAAAGGAATACGGGATCTGCTTCCTGGATATCTCGACGGGAGAATTTCTGGTAGCGGAA
Source organism: Sphingobacteriia bacterium (assembly GCA_008080835.1). Taxonomy (GTDB): domain Bacteria; phylum Bacteroidota; class Bacteroidia; order NS11-12g; family UBA9320; genus VMDK01. The sequence continues at coordinate 8,304 of VMDK01000013.1, forward strand.
GGAAATCATGACACGTTGCAGAAGTTGCTCCGAAGCATGAACCCAACAGAGGTGGTCTACTCAAGGGCATTGGACAAAGGGTTGAGAGAACAACTGGAGACCGTATATCATACGTACAATCTAGATGAATGGATCATCAGCTATGACTTCGGATATGACCGATTGATCCAACAATTCGATGCTAAATCGCTCAAAGGATTCGGAGTGGAAAACATGCAGCTCGGGATCGCAGCGGCAGGTGCCGCATTGTATTATCTGGAGCAAACGCATCATACAGACCTTGGGCACATCAGCGGTATTGGACGGCTCGACGACAGTCAGTACGTGTGGATGGATCCATTCACGATGCGAAATCTTGAGATCCTGTTCTCCAATCATCCCGATGGTAAGAGCTTGCTCAACGTTCTGGACTGCACTCAAACCCCAATGGGAGGACGCTTGCTCAAGCGTTGGTTGAGTTTGCCGTTGAAAGACAAACACGCTCTCGAGCGCCGACTCGACATTGTTCAACTCGGAGTGGAGGATTCTGAGAAACGGTCAGAAACACGAAACTTACTGAACGGTATTGGTGATCTGGAGCGATTGGTCAGCAAGATCTCCAGTTTCCGAGTAAACCCGAGGGAACTCAAGATCCTGCAGCATTCGATCAAAGCAATTCAGGAGATCTCTGCCTTGCTAGGCACTTTGAAGAATAAAGCCTTGCAGCAAGTACTGCAGCAGCTCCATCCACTCGACAAGCTTCATGATCGACTGGAATCTGAAATAAAGGAAGAACCTCCTTTGCTTGTGGCTAAAGGAGACGTGTTCAAATCAGGAGTTGACAAGCGCCTCGATGAGATCCGTGATCTCGCATTCAGCGGGAAAGACCGACTGGCAGCCATGCAGCAACGCGAAACAGAAAGTACCGGCATCCCTTCGCTGAAGATCGGATTCAACAACGTCTTTGGCTACTATATCGAGGTCACCAATGCTCACAAGGACAAGGTCCCCGACGAGTGGATCCGGAAGCAGACCTTGGTGAACGCTGAGCGATACATCACGGAGGAGCTCAAAGAATACGAGCAAAAGATCCTCACCGCGGAAGATCAGTTGCAAGAGATCGAGCGTAAGATGTACGAATCACTTTTGGCTGACCTGCAGGAATTCATTCCTGTACTTCAAACGAATGCGAGAGCCTTGGCTTCGCTGGATTGTCTCTTTTCATTTGCCGAGGTATCGGCAGAGCAGAAGTATTGTCGACCCGAGTTGGACGACAGCAAAACGCTGGCCTTAAAAGACGGTCGCCACCCTGTGATCGAACAGGAGCTACCACGTGGCGAAGATTATATTCCGAACGACGTGTTGTTGAACGACAGCGACCACCAACTGATCATCCTCACCGGTCCTAACATGTCTGGTAAATCAGCACTACTCCGACAAACGGCTTTAGCCGTGGTCATGGCACAGATCGGATGCTTTGTAGCTGCCCAACACGCTCAGATCGGTATGGTCGATAAGATCTATACCCGCGTCGGTGCCAGCGACAATATTTCCCAGGGCGAATCGACATTCATGGTGGAAATGACCGAAACGGCGAGTATTCTCAACAACTTGAGCGATCGAAGCCTGATCCTCCTCGATGAGATAGGCCGCGGAACCAGCACCTTTGACGGGGTCTCGTTGGCTTGGTCCATTGCAGAATTTCTCGCATCTCACGAAACGCACCCCAAGACGCTGTTTGCAACACATTACCACGAATTGAACGAGTTGGAGGAAAAAAGCGAACATGTTGTGAACTATCATGTGACCACCAAGGAAGTCGGAAAGAAGGTGATATTCCTGCGCAAGCTGAAAAAGGGCGGCTCGGAACACAGCTTTGGACTCCATGTGGCAAGAATGGCAGGCGTCCCATCTAAAGTGGTGCGACGTGCGGAAAAGATCCTTGAACAGCTCGAAGCAAAACGCAGCGATATCAGCGGCAGAGAAGGTTTGAAGAAAATGCGACAAACCGATGTGCAGCTAAACATGTTTGATATATCCGATCCCCAGCTCAAAGAACTTCGTGATGAGATGTTGAAACTCGATACGAATTCCATGACTCCGATCGAAGCATTATTGAAATTGAATGAACTCAAACAGAGTCTCAGTGAAGATTAAGATCCTCGTGACGCTGATCCTTTCCATCAGCTCACTATGCGTATTTTCCCAAAACAACCACTACTGGGTGTATTTCGACAAAGACATTCATCCCGATGTGGTCTCTGTTTCAAGAGCCTACAGCGATCATTTTGGAATAGAGCTGATCGGACATAGCAAGTGGTTCCACAGTGCATGTGTCAGTGCTCCCTCACTACCGGGAGCTGTGTATCCTGGAGTGATCAAGGTCGAACCACTCGGCCGCTACCAGGTCAAAAGGCATGGGGCAATGAGTTCGGGAGACTCTGTTTACGGACATGCACTGCACCAGCTAAACATGCTGGGAATTGACTCGTTTCACAGATTGGGTTTTAAAGGCCGAGGTGTTCGCATAGCGCTATTCGACGCTGGTTTCAATCATGCTGATTCGCTGGAGGTATTTGACAGTATCCGCCGTGAAGGAAGATTGAAAGCATTTTACGATTTCGTCGATAATGACAGCTTGATCTTTGAGGAAGATAATCACGGGATGTGGGTGTGGTCTGTGGTTGGTGGTAACTGGCCCGACTCGTTGATCGGTGCAGCACCGGATGCCGAATATGTGCTGGCCAGAACCGAAAATGTACATTCTGAAACACATTTGGAAGAATACAGCTGGGTGAAAGCTATGGAATGGGCCGACTCTATCGGGGTTGACATTATCCATTCTTCTCTTGGCTACACCACATTTGACACGCTGGAAGGTGATTACAGTTATGAAGACCTCGACGGAAATACCACGGTGATCACAAGGGCAGCTCAGATGGCTTACGACAAAGGGATATTCATCACCAACAGTGCAGGCAATGAAGGCGACAATCCTTGGCTGAGGATCTCGGCTCCCTGCGATGGTGAGAATGTGCTGTGTGTCGGATCCGTGGACTCATTCAGGAATGTGAGCAAATTCTCCGGTAAGGGTCCAAGCTATGACGGCCGCGTGAAACCCGATGTGGTTGCCATGGGGCAACGCACCAGTTTTGTGGTAGCCGAATCGCGTGTTCGGCAAGGTAATGGTACTTCTTTCTCAGGTCCACTCATGGCGGGGTTCGTAGCACTGCTCAAGGAAAAGTGGCCTGACATGAGCAATGATCGGATCTTTAGGGCAGTGACCATGAGTGCACACAAATACGAAGATCCCGATACGGCATTCGGATACGGAATTCCAAACATATTCCGCGCGGATTCCATCCTGCAGGGGATGCTATCCGTAGATCCGACTGTACCAGATCAGAAACCACTGTCTATTTATCCGAATCCGGCTCATTCAAAACTGCACATTCAAGGGCTTGAGCATTTCAAGACCATTCGATTTTTCGACTTGCAGGGACGAGAAGTACTGCTTCGAGAAGATCTTGGAACTAGTGACATCACTCTGGAGATCAATGATCTACCGGACGGAATGTACCTATTGGAAGCAACTCTGGCAGATGGAATGAGACATCGGGAACGGGTCCGTATCATCCATTGATTTTTGCGTGAATTTTATTTGCAGAAAATGAGGAATACTTATCTTTGACGTCCCCAAAACGGGGTGTACCAAAAGCGAAAGTAGCTCAGCTGGTAGAGCATCACCTTGCCAAGGTGAGGGTCGCGAGTTCGAATCTCGTCTTTCGCTCCAGACAAAAAGAAAGGGAACCATCACGGTTCCCTTTTTTAATGAGACAAAATACCCGAGTTATAAAACCCGAAACCTTCAAACCGATCACTTGTGGCTCATCCGCCACTCAGAAGGTTTACCTGTAAATGGACTGTTGAATTTTGAAACAAATCGCGCTTCCGTCAGTACTTCAATGGTCCAGTCTTGTTGATAGTTTGTCCCTTCGTCGATGATCAACATGGTTGAATCACGGTTGAAGCGATAGGTCCCCTGAAAGCTTCCATCGAAATCATACCCACCCGTCGCATTGAAGGATATGGTCTTGCCACTTGAGGAAACGTCATAAGCGCCGTCGTGATATGCCGTGTCAATATTCCAAAAGCGTGCTACCTGTTCGATAATTGAAACTTCCGGGGGTTCGTTCTCGCCATTGTTCTTGTCGTCGTTGACAGGAGTGACGGTGTCGTCACCGCAAGCAGCGAACATGATCATCGTGATCCAAATACCAAGTTGAAAGAAATTGCTTTTCATGGTTAGTCTGTTTTATGTTGGTTATTCTGTCTCTTCAGAGAATCAACTCTGAAAGCCAATGCACATCTGATAGAGCCGACAACAAGGCTCCATGTTGTACGGAAGGCACTATTAAGTGATGAACGACATGAATCTGTGATGAACTGCAGTTGGGCTCCTGGTGTCTCTTCTTTTTGTCTGATACAAAAAGAAGCAAAAAGATCAGAGAGTGTGTGAAGCACGTCGTTTGGCCTGTCGCTAACAGCCAGCCCCTCTCCCAGCCGGCCAAACCCCTCGCGCAACCTCCGCACACACTCTCATTCCCCTGCTCATCGCCTGTCCCTAACCTTCTTAAAACCCCTGTCGTTGATCCTCCGAAAACCCGAACTTCGAAGCGGCGTATATCAGCTCGTAGTCACCGCTCATTACATTCACTAAAGACTACGCCCAGTTAAGATTTCCAATATCCTCATTCAAGCATCGATCTGTAGTTGCGCGATTCATCGCGCAGCAAAATCATGCTATAAACGTCAACGGGGCTCGAGTATTTCTATAAGTTTATCCGATAGTTGCAACAACTTATGAATGCATTCCTAGGCTTTGCTAATTTTGGCTATCAAAATTCAAAACCATGTGGAAGGCATTATCATTCGGAGCTTTGATATCGATCTGGGGCTGTGTTTCAACACAGGCTATTGAACTCGAAGAAGAGAAACCTGATTCCCTGAAGAACATCTCACTATCCGGACTGAAGTTCCGAAGCATAGGTCCGGGGATCACCGGAGGTCGGATCGTTGACATTGCCGTCAACCCTGAAGATCACAGCGAATACTTCGTGGCATCGGGACACGGTTCTCTTTGGAAAACAGAGAATCACGGTGTGACTTTCAGTCCAAGTTTTGAAGGACAAGGATCATTTGCCATGGGCGCTGTAGAGCTCGACCCGAGCAACCCCAACATTGTGTGGGTGGGAACCGGCGAACACAACAATCAAAGCAACGTGATCTACGGTGACGGTGTATACCGAAGTGAGGACGGTGGAAAATCATGGAAGAACATGGGGCTGAAGAACAGCGAACACATTGGTGGCATCGTGATCCATCCTGAGAACTCCAATATCGTGTATGTCGCGGCATACGGATCAGTGCGCAATCCCAATGAAGATCGGGGCGTCTACAAGACCACAGATGGTGGAAAGACCTGGAACAAAGTCCTCTACGTGAACGACCACACAGGCTGTTTTGAGATCCATATGGACCCTTCCGATCCGGATATTCTCTACGCTTCTATGAATCAGCGAATCCGTAAGGACTACACGGTCTTGCGGGGAGGCCCTGAGTCAGCAATTTATCGCTCCCTCGATGGAGGTGAGAATTGGGACAAGGTGATGAAAGGAATTGCTGCCAAGCAAAGTGGCCGCATAGGTCTGGCCATTTCACCGGCAGACCCGTTCGTCGTCTATGCGTGTGTAGAAGCTAAGGAAAGCGGAGGCACGTACCGCAGCGATGATCGGGGTGCCAGTTGGAGTAAACAAAGCGATTATGTGACCTCCTACCCTTTTTACATGCAGAAGATCGTAGCTGATCCGAAAGATGTGAATACCCTGTACGGACTTGCCGTAAAGATCCAGGTAAGTCGTGATGGTGGAAAATCGTTCAGCGATCTGGGTGAGTCTAAAAAACACGTAGACAACCATGCGCTTTGGATAGACCCCAACGATACGCGCCACATGCTCTCAGGTTGTGACGGTGGTGTTTACGAGACCTGGGATGGAGCACATAACTGGGACTTCAAGGCCAATATGCCGATCACGGAGATCTACAAGGTAAGCACAGACAATGCCAAACCATTTTACAATGTCTATATAGGTACTCAGGACAACCTGAGTCTGGTTGGTCCTTCTCAAACGATCAACAGTAGCGGGATTCTCAATGCCGACTGGACTTTCACCAAAGCAGGCGATGGATTTGAATCCCAAGCGGATTGGAAAGACGATAATATCGTATATGCACAGTCGCAGTTCGGGCACTTGATCCGGTACGACAAACAAAGTGGAGAGCGACTTGTCATCCAACCACAGCAAGAGCTTGACAGTGGATATCGCTTTGATTGGGACGCACCTCTGTTGATCAGTAAACATGATAACAAGCGCCTCTATTTCGCTGCTCAGGTGGTATTCCGAACAAATGATCAGGGGAATTCCTGGGAGGAGATCAGCGGGGATCTTACTCGTGGTGTACCTCAGGAAATGTATCGGCTTGGCGGAAAGAGCTGGTCCATAGACGATATGGTATCGAAAGGCTCACAAGCCAAGATCAGTGCAATAGCCGAATCTCCGTTAAACGAGGACATTCTTTTCGTCGGTAGTGGCGACGGGCTCATTCACTACTCACATGATGGAGGTAAGACGTGGGATCGATCGAAACAACCTGAAGGAGTGAATTCCGGTACGAGGATCCATCATATCATCGCATCTGAGCACGACTCTATGGTGGCTTATGCCGCTTGTCATGCGCTGAACTCCGGTAATTACAAGCCATTGTTGTTCAAGACAGCCGATGGAGGAAAGACCTGGAGATCGATCTCTTCCAATTTGCCGGAACGAGGTTCTACCTACAGTATCGCAGAAGATCACGTCAAGAATGGTTTGTTGTTCGTGGGAACCCAATTCGGACTGTATATTTCGGTAGATGATGGTAAGGAATGGGTCAAGTTCATGAACGGACTCCCAACTACCACTATCATGGATATGGAGATCCATCGAGGCGAAAACGACCTCGTCGTCTCCACCTTTGGTCGGGGTGTGTATATTCTGGATGACTATTCTCCACTGCGCAAATTGAATAACGAAACGGTGAATGAATCACTGATCCTTTTTGACACACCTGATGCGCTCATGTACATCGAGGCAAATCCATTTGGATACAGCGGTGTGAGTTTCCAGGGAGCATCCTTGTATAGCGCCTCAAATCCAGACATTGGAGCTACGTTCACGTATTATCTCAAGGATGGTCATGAAAGCCTGAAGGACAAACGTCAGAAGGAAGAGAAGGAACTGAAGAAAAAAGACGCTGACATAGAATATCCCGACTATGAAAAGTTAAAAGATGAGCAAAAGGAGCAAGAGCCCTACCTCTTGTTTACTATTTCAGATGAGAGTGGAAACGTCATCCGAAAGATGAAAAGGAACGTGAGCAAAGGTCTTCACCGCTTCACCTGGGACCTGCGATACGATGGATTTGGTCCGTTTGTGAATACGAACGAGAAGGATCACAAAGGGCGAGGTTATATGGTTGCTCCCGGGACCTATCATCTCAGCCTACACAAGTTTGATGGGAACGCGTGGACTGAACTCATCGATAAACACACATTCCAGTGTGTGCCGCTTAACAATACGACCATTCCTGTGGAGGACATCGATTCTCTGATCCGTTTCAATGAGAAAGTAGCTGAGTTGCTGCGAGTGGTTCAAGGAGCAGAGCGCTACAGAAAGGAAATGGAGGAGGATGTGGATTACATCGCTAAAGCTGTGTTGTTCACGCATACTGTCCCTAAGGAGACTCAACTTTCGATCAGAAAGGTAGAAGAACGCCTCGCGAATTTGAACGAACACATGAACGGCGATCCGCTTCGGACGAGATATGAAGGTGCGGGTGCTCCAACTACCAGGAGTCGTATTCAAAACATAACCTGGGCCTTGTGGTCTACTCGCAGCGCGCCTACGCAAACATTCGTTCGCGGGTATGAGCTGGCACGTGCTGATGTAGATGGTATTTTAAATGAGATACGAAGCATCAACACGGATATCGAGAAGCTACGTGAGTTATTGGACGAGTATCAAGCTCCTTATACACCCGGAAGGATACCTGAGTTCAAAGAGTAAGATTGGGTTTTGGGGTGTCCCGCCAAAGGCGAGCAAGTGGGTTGTTGGGTTCAATTAATCTAAAAACGAACACTGTCCGTAGTCTTCAGGAGAAGCCGGTCACTGCGGAATGTTGACTAACGAAAGGTCTTATTAAAATTTTGTCACGGATTGCAAATCCGCGACAGTGAAGAGATTGAGTTTGTACTCAAATCTGTCTGAACGGAACTTCGAATTAGTAAAGGATTCGAGTTGTAAAATGTGTGAATGGCGGATGGTGAATTCTTCCATTTTGTATCGATGGTTGCGAATAGCGAGATGATAAATGCGTTTTGGACAGCTTGAAAGCCAAAAGATATATCTTTTGGCTTTCGGAGTAATCTATCAATTAATAAGCATCTTCAGCCACTGGCCTGATCCCAATGACAATTGCGAGAAGACCTTATTGTTTTACATTGTAAGACTCAAGAGTCCAATCTTGTCCATTGTCTAGGATGAATCTAATTTTTCCAACTCCTTTCGCCCAAAAAACTTCTTTGATCAAAGCTGGATGACTGGTTTCTTCTATGATAAAATGCTTAACAGATAGATAGGTGGAGTCCCCAATTCTGAGAGAATCATAGAAGCGATTCAGCCTAATACTTTCAGGAATTAGTATTGGATATTTAACAGAAGTATCGGAGAAGCCAGAATATTGAGTTTCTTCATATAGTGGAAATGCCGGATTATTGAATCTCGCAACTGAGTGTTCTTGAAGTTCATTAGAGAAAAATGGCTGTATCCAAACGTAAATTGTAGCATTCGAATCGACCTCATCAAATAAACTGGACCTTATTTGATATGAGTAATTATCATATTTATTTTCATAATATTCCTCTTCATATGCTACGTTAAAAGAATGCCAAGAAACAGTTAACGTATCCAATTGATGAGATGTAGCTTCTTGATAAACCCATTTAGAACCAGTTTTGAAAAAAGTGTACGACAAAGTTTCGTCATCAACCTTTTCATGAAAAACACTCTCTTCAGGTGAACAGCCAACTATCAACGTTGATAACCCTGTGAATGAGATGAATACGAATCGCAGAAAGGGTATTTTATAGTTGACAGATTTAACCATATTAAACAAGTTCCCTCTTAGCTGTTGGACTGAGTTAAAGATAAGCGAACATTGGGGAACATCTATATCTGCTTCACACATTCACCTGTTTTGTGCTGGACATTCCGAACTCGCTGCGCTCTTCGGTACAGGCTTCTCCACCGGCTTTTGAGCATAAAAAAGCCCCGCAAAGCGGGGCAGTACTATGAAGTTACAGTGTGAGTTTGAGTGCGAGTAGGGAGAAAAAACAGTTTGATTTACCTTCCTCATTACTCTGAACTCACACTCCAAACTGTTTTTGTACCCGGAGCCGGGGTCGAACCGGCACGGCCGCAATGGCCACAGGATTTTAAGTCCTGCGTGTCTACCAGTTTCACCATCCGGGCTACTGGTGATACAAAAATGGGGTTCTTCATTCAGATTCCCGCAGAATTCAAAAGAAAAGTAGTTGAGATTTGCCTGTCTACCATCCCGACTATCAGTCGGGATCACGATCCGGGCTACTGGTGATGCAAAAATGGGATTCCACCATGAGAATCCCTCAACCAAAAATTGAAATCTATTGGGAGCATCTCAAATCTCGACGCCGAGAGTCAGATAGTAGCTCCTTGGCTCGGAAGGTATGATACCGGGTCCGGGATATCCCGTGGCTCGGCGGGTGAAATAATTGCGATCCATCACGTTATTGATTCCGCATTCAACGCGGAAGCGCTTGATACGGTATGCCAATGAAAGATCCCAAACGTCATAGGCCGGAATCTCTCCGATGATACCCTCACGGCTGTCACCTTCCAAAGCAGCAGTGTTGTTCTCTGCATCCGTGAATTGCTCCGACAAGTAGGTGTATTGCAAGCTTCCAGTGAGGTTCTTGTAGCCAAAACGCAACCCAGTTTTCAAATTCGCTGCAGGTACGAATTCCACAGACTTCCCAACCACATTACTCTCTTCACTTTCAATGTACTCGGAATGTGTCAGTGCCAGATTCACGAAGGCATTCAGTTTGTATTTGGAAGAATCCATGCCGGTGAGTCGACGAAGGTTCAATTCTGAAAATGCCTCCAACCCAAGTATCTTTGCATCTCCGATATTCTTGCGCAATCGATCGCCTTTGTTCGGACCGCTCTCAACCAACACTGTGCCTATTCGGTCGTTATATCGCATGATATATCCGCTCAGATCCAAGGTGAGAACATCGTTCACTCTACCTCTTATCCCAGCGTCGGTGGTATACCCTGACTCATCGCGGATGAGTGGGTCGATGATGAAGGTCGGATTCACTACCCGAATGTCACTAAAGGTCACTGAGCGATAATTCTCCGAGAAGTTGGCATACACCTGCAAACGATTCTTCAAATTATAACTGCTTCCAACTCCAAGTAACAGGAATTGGCGCTTCAAATTGCGGTTATCCGAACTGTCGTTCCGGTAGATCTCGTTCCCTGCATTATCGTAGCGCACGATCGTGTACTCCCCTTCCGATCTCGTGTGGATGTATTCCGCTCGGAACCCCGGAGTGAACGCAAAACGATCGTTCAATCGAAAGATGTTCTCTCCGAAAAGGGCCAGGTTCTCATTAGGGAAAAGGAAATTCGATTGGTTTGGATATGAAGGATATTGCAAAGTCCGAAAGGTCAGGTCCAGATCACTCCCACTTGCACCAGGCCCCTGCTGCGATGTATTTCTGGCTTTGTAATACTTGGAACCGATCAGTGCCGTATTCCGTCGACCGAGGATGCGGTATCTGTGCAAGAAGCGTCCTTCTACGCTCCAGTTATTGAATTCGCCGAAGATCAGATCGCGAGGTTGATCCTCCTCCAGGTCGGGTTCTGTGATCGGATTGCGTTCCGGTCGCAAAGGGTCACCACGAAATCCCAATGCACCTCGATCAGCATCCAACCAATGTGCCGTCAGTGAATAGGTGGTCTTAGGAGTAATTCGATGCTCCAATTTGAATGCTGCTAGCAACCAATTGACACTGAACCAGTTGCGTGACCGATTCGAGTCGAATATGTCTTCTTTGAACTGGGCATCGGTGAGTCCCCCTGCCTGCTGAGCTTCGTATCTGAGATGTGTGAGTTCACCGGTGATGTGTAAATCCGATATAGGTTGAAAATGCACCGAAAGGTGACTATTGAGCGATGCGAATTCAGAATTGGGTCGAAAGCCATTTCCCATTTTCAAATTGACAAAAGAGTAATAGCTCCATTTCCTGTAGGTTCCACTCAGACTGTTGAAACTGGTGAATAGTCCGAATGAACCCACCGTCTGCCTGCTCAAAACCGACAACGGTTTGGTGCGTACCGGATCTTTAAAACGGAAATTGATCAACCCACCGAATTGCGTACCGTACTGCAGTGAAGCCGCACCACGAACCACCTGGATCTCACGCAAGGCTTCAGCCGGCGGCGTATAGTAGCTTTCCGGGTAACCTAATACATCTGCACTGATATCGTATCCATTCTGGCGGGTATTGAAGTTTGCTGTGCGGTTGGGGTCCAGGCCTCTCCCACCTACATTGAGTAGT
>VMDK01000139.1 GCA_008080835.1 Sphingobacteriia bacterium
GAGGTTAAAAACACCTACCTGACTGGTCGGTGTGTGTATTTTCACAGGCTGAGTTACGGGACCTCCAAAAAGCAAAAGAGGAATGTGGAATTTGCCGGCGTCCATGACCTGAAAAGAACCGGGTTCTCTCACTCCGTGATCCGAGCTGATCAGGACCAAGGTACTGTCAAGCAGATCGGATTTTTCGAGATCGCCGATCAGTTTTCCGAGTTGCTCATCCGTATAGTACATCGCGTTTGCCTGACGCGTCTGAGCTTCCATTTCGGGATAGGACTTTGGAACAATGAAAGGCTCATGGCTCGACAAACTGAATATCGTCGCAAAGAATGGCTCATCGCTCGAGCGCACTATATCGGAGAATCGCTCGAATGTGGCTTCATCATGCACACCCCAGCTCCCTCTTGGGAGATCACGTGAAAAGTCAGTTATACTCACCAATTGATCCACACCTCCTGCGATCAAGGGTGCTTGCAGGTTGGAAAAGCGCAGATCACCACCACAAAGGAAAGCTGTGTGGTACCCTTTATTGTTGAATGCCGAGTACAGGTTTGGCAGTTTGTTGACGCGTTTAGGTTCGTCCAGAACGTCTGTAACCGTGAATGCCGGAAATCCACAAAGTAAGCTGACCAATGATTCTCCTGAACGATCTCCTGTACTGTAGAAGTTGGTGAAGAGCACACCATGCTCAGACATTTCATTCAAATGAGGGGTGACATTTGGAGCTGTTGGGGTTATACTATGGATGGCGTTCGCTGTAAAACTCTCCAGGATCACGAGGATCACATTCTTACATCTGGATCGATCGATAAAATCATCGACAGAACCTGACGATGAATCCTTCTCCGAGATGTAAATGTCAGAGGCAACAACATCTTCAAACGTATAGCGCTTTAGATCCAGAGGGTCTACCAGCATGGACGCAGCAAGGTTCCAAAGAGGATTGATCGCCGCCATGTTTGCAAATGGTGACGGGGAGTGATACACGCGGCTCTGATTCATTGTGCTTGGACCAACTCCGCCTCGTCCGATGGCAAACAAGGCAGGCACCAAAAGCAGGGTGCTCCACCAGGAATGTCGCGGAGAGTTTACTAGGAAAAGGCCTTTGCGCGAAATTCGTCGAAGTAATAAGATCAAAGGGATCAGAACCAGGACGAAATACAATGCAAAAACAAGAATGTCCAGCCAGGCTACAGAGGCAAATGCTTCGACGGGTGTACTGAGGAACTTGAGTGATTCCCGATCGAGTTTGAATCCCCAGTAATTGAACAATCGGCTATCGATACTGCAAATGAACACCGCAGTGATACTCACCAGGCTCATCCAAATGAAGGCTATTTTCCCTTCGACCAGATCCTTGTTCACGAAAATGGAAAGGATCGGCTTGAGAATGAAGAAGAGTATGCCGAATGCTGCTACCACAGCCAGATCCATGGGGAGGCCATGCCAAATGACCAGTAGTTGTTGTGAAATAGTGAGCGCACGACCTGATTCATGGAACAGAATGAATGCCACCTTACATAGCACAAAGGTGAGCAGCGGAATGATCAGAAAGGTCAGAATGCGCTTCCAGTAAGTCATTTGAATCGATTCAAGTCTACCTCTCTTGGGATGTCAATTCCCGCGTTCATTTTTTGCCAAAGTAAGCCGCTCAGATAAGGAGCCAGGGAGACGCCCTTACTGCCCAGTCCGTTGAACAGGAAAACGTTGTCGTGTTCGGGATGTTGCCCGATCAGTGGTTTTCGATCCTTTACCGAAGGGCGAATACCTGCGGATTGTCCGATCACTTCATACGGGATGAACATGAATTTTTCCAGGCGTTGCGTAAGGTCTTTTTTGGCTTCTTCGGTGATCTCCTCATTGGCATTGCGCCAATCATACGTTGAGCCCACACGGAAGGTGCCATTTTGATCCGGGCAAATGAAGCATGCACCGGTGACTATGCGCTCCCTTGGAGCAGGACTTTTCACATCGAGTATCTCTCCCTTCATAGGAGTAAATGGCAAGTCGCTGAAAAGCGGATGGTCCTTCGCTCGAATACCATTGGCGAAGATCACATTCTTTGCCTCGATGCCATTCCAGCTGACCGCACCCGGAGTGATCTTCGGATCGGCATCCTCTTCGGTGATCCTGAGGGCTTCAATGCTCCTCAAGTGATCTCCGACCACCCTGATGTACGATTGTGTGTCGAGATATCCCGCCTGTCGGACCTCCATCATCCCGTATCTTCCTTCCAATGCAGGAAGGAAAGGTTCTTCCCGACATACGTACGGTTGATATCGCTCCTCAGCCGCCCGACTCAACCAGGAATTGGCTGATCCAAAATCCGGAATGATACGTATGAGTGGCATGGGATAGAAAAAGCGGGTTTTCAGCATTTTCTCAATGCGCGGATAAAAGCTATGCAATTCCCCGAAGCATTCCTCCACTCTCCACCCAAGACTGAAGCGTTTCCCGGAAACAGGATTGACGATCCCGGCGGCGACTTTGGATGAGGTATTGGTACGTTCGTGATCGACCACCATGATGCGAGCACCGTGCTCGAGGAGTCGCATGGCCACGGTTGACCCGGCGATTCCCTGACCGATAATTAGATAATCGTATACCAAAACCGCGGCAAATATACGTTGGTGGAGTAGAGACATCAGAATAAGAATAGACCGTATTCGCTGCACATCGAATCTGTATCTTTGCCCGCAAACCTGCAACTGCGTGAACCGTCATCAGTTACTTTCAGTCCTCTTGTTTTTGATCGGTGGGATACTTTCTACCTCCGAGCTGCACGCACAGATACTTGATACAGCGATTCACGTGCAGTCATACTCATCGTATCGCACGATCGGTCAGATCCACGATTTTAACTTCGAGTCAGAGAAAGAGGACAGCACCTTTGGGTTTTCCCATCAGATGTACCGGCCCAAGTATGAGTTCATGGCCATGATAGATCAAGGTCAGATGGGTACACCTGTTTTGGACCTGTCATCAGACCTGGAATGGGCGGAGCGGTTTTCTGCCAGACCTGATCTCTTCACTTCATATGATCACGATCCGGCACTCACTAAATTTTATACCGGTGATGTTTCGCGCACCTTCTTGAAATTTTCTCAGGGAACCGGTGATCTCATCTACTTGCAGGCGCAGCATTCGCAGAATGTCTTTGACCGATGGTCATTCGGGTTGGACTACACGCGGCTGAAGCAGAATAATGTGTACTACGGGAATGTGGCGGACTTTACGAAGTATAGTATACCCAACATGTACAATTCCCGTGTGTATAGCCACTTCTATACGCTCAACCGGAAATATGAAGTCTTCACCTCATTCAACTGGAACAAGAACACGGTTGGAGAAACAGGAGGGATAACCGACATCAATCGGTTTGATACATTGGTAGGCCGACAGAAATACTACTTCAATACAGCGAGGATATCCGGCGGAAGTAACGTGTTCAACAAGGCACACTGGTCTGTAACACAATTTCTAAGGGATGGGGATCGCATGGTCCGCACGGAGGATACCACAGTGAAAGACAGCATCTACACCAATATCAAGGCGCAATGGTATCATCAAATGGATGCTCGCTGGGGTCAGGTGAAGTACACCGATGAAAGTGCGACCGACGCCTATTATCCCAACAACCTTTACGACTTGAGTACGAGTGATTCGATGCGTACTTTCTCGTTGAAAAATCGTTTTGGTCGGGATGTGCGAACGGCATCCGATTCTTTCAAGGCTTCGGCATTTGCCGAGCATGAGCTCGCGAGCGTGCGACAGTTTCCCGGCCATGAAGCGCGATACCACAATGTACGACTAGGTGTTGACCTGTTGCAGAGATCCGGTTCGGTAAAACTTACCGGGAAGTTGCGGTTCTCTCCGATGGGTTTCTATTCGGGAGACCTCCTGGGTGAAGTAGGATTGCAGGTAGGGGGTGAGAAGAGCACCGCCATGGTTAAAGGGCTTTTCCTGAATCGACAGCCGGATTTCGGTATGAGTTTCTTCGGAAGCAATCACTATTACTGGTTCAACGACCTCCGGAAAATGTTCAATGCCAGGGTTGTGGCACAATACACCAATAAGCCATCCGGACTATCGCTATCCGCACAGTTCGATCAGATCGATCGATATGTTTATTTCGATACGAGTGGATTACCACAGCAGCTGAGCAGCTCATTTACACGGATCAAAGCACGCTTATCGCACGAATTCAGTCTATGGGATGTGCTCTTTGTCAATAATCTGGTGGAATACCAAAAGGCTACTTCGGAGTTCATGCGTATCCCGGAATTCGCGTACAAAGGCCGACTGTATCTTCAGGGCATGTTGTTCAAAGGGAACATGGAAGCCCGTATCGGGGTGGAAGCGTATTACATGTCGGAATTTGACGGTCTCACATACAACCCGGTCACACGACGCTTCGAATTCAACGATGAACGAAGCACTGGTGGCTATCCGTATCTCGACTTCTTCCTGAATGCCAAGGTCAATACGATGGAGATCTTCGTGTTGATGCAAAACGCCAGCGACGGCTGGTTCCGTTCGGATTATTATTCCGCGACGCGGTATCCGATGTTGTATCGGGCGTTGCGGTTTGGTTTGGCGTGGCGGTTGTTTAATTGATGTCCCTTGTTTGTGTCGCCCCGACGGGGCTCACCCATATTTTGGCTCTCGGTTAGGGTATGGCACACCTACGGCGTGCCCCACACCGTCACGGGTCACCACTGTCGCGGGTATGTTACCCGTGACACATCATCCACACATCCGTTTTGTAGGATCTCGAAAGCCTAAAGATATATCTTTAGGCTTTCTGCGTTCGTGAGGTAGCCGCAAGACATGCCTTGCGGCTACAATGCCGATTCATTTAATGTTGATTGCTCAATTCTCTGTCACGGGTAGCATACCCGCGACAGTATACGGTGTTCTATTTAAGCTGCTCTCAGCGAGGTATGAAATGCCTCGCTATGGAAACTCGATTTGCACCCCAGCGGGGTGCGAACAACCTAAAAGCGTTGATCGCTGAGGAATGTAGCCCCAGCGGTTTACCCGCCTTTGGCGGGTGCGACACAGGAGGTCAGATCGGCACCTTCTTCAAGGTCCAGATCTCGACGCGCTTATTGGCGTCGGCCTGTTCTTTCGATTGTGGATCGGGGAATAGCATTCGGCGGTTGCTCATGCCGCGATAGGTGAGGCGTTCCGGCTTGATGCCTTTGCTCACCAGGTATTGATAGATCTTGCGGGCACGGCGGTACGACAAACTGTAGCAGTAGTGCTTTTGGTACGGCGTAGCCGGTCTGGTGATCGGATAATTCATATGTCCTTGGATCTCGATGTATACATCGGAGAAATCCTGCAGGGTTGCAAGTAGTCTGATGAGGTCAGGTTGTGATTCCGGCTTCAAGCTGTCGGTATCCGTGTAAAAGTAGATGTTCTTGAACGACATCTTTCGAACCACCTTGGCTCGGTACAGAAGCACGTCGTAATAGGAGGTGTCATTCCGGTATTCGGTAGGGTTCACGTTCAGGTCCACTTTGTGGTTCAGATATCCTTTGGCAGACACGATCGCCAAAGCTTTCGATTTTGCCGGGATCGGTAAAGTGGAATGCCCGTAACGATCAGTATCCAGTTCACGGATCTCTTCACCAGCCTCTATGTTCACTTTTGCTCTAATACCCCGCTTGTATTTGGCCTCTTTGACGCGGATCACCACAAAGCGATTGTCTTCCTGATCGTAAGGTCTCCAGACCGTATATACGAACGTGACCACACTACGGCGGTTCAGTGACTTATCGCTACTTACCGGTTCAGTTTCTCCAAATGCCTCGCTGCGTATGAGGTTGTCAGGAATACCCTGGTTTTTCAAGTAATCTACTGTGCTTTTAGCTCTTCGTTCCGACAAGCCCATGTTGTAAAGGTCGGTGTGGTCCGAGTCGGTGTGACCTTCGATGTAGATCTCTTTGATACTGCCAAAGCCGATCTCCAGAATGTTCGTTCGGATCTGTTCGCGATGCTGAGCAGTGAGTTCGCTCTTGTCCACGTCGAATAACAGACTCATGCTCTTGGTCCTGAAGGACTGAGCTCCTGCTGTGATCACACTAATTCCAAGTATGAGAATGGAAAGAAGAGTTCGCATGTGTAAAGGCTGTGGCAATTATAACGCCGGTGGTGGCCTGTACTGTATAATTCTTTTCAGACCGAAATGGTAAATTGTAGCAATTGCTATTCATTGAATAGCGCGGAATGAGAAGACAGATTCGGTAAAAAGAAAATGCCCCGCTCAAAGAACGGGGCACATTTTTCAAAGATAAAATACTAAACTACTACTTATGATGAAAATTAACCATGTACCTCTCTCACGAGAGATATACCTCAAGGATACCATTTCCGTGCCAAAGTTGTGTGATGAGCGGTAACCCTGAGAAAACGTATAATAAATGGAAACACAACGTTTCTGCTACCGTATATTATTCCAAAAAATAGATTTTTAATTCTATAAAATGGAAAAATGAATATTCTTCAAGTCGAGCAAGGGCTTTAAATTTACCCTGTAACAAAGAATTGTGACATGAAGAACCTTTTAGGGGCGGCAATTATAGCTGTTTTAACAACATTGAGCATCATAGGATGTGAAAGCAACACGACGACTGCAGTGAGTCAAGTGGCAATCGCTGACTGGAACAGAGATTCTATTGAGTTGGTAATTGACGGAATAATAGATGATCAGGTAGAGGCGTGGAATGATGGAGATGTCGAAGGATTCATGTCTGGCTACTGGCGCTCCGATGAACTTCGCTTTGTAGCCGGAAAGACAGTATTGCATGGTCACGATAGCATGACCGCCATGTATAAGCGCTCCTATCCCGGGAAAGAGAAGATGGGTGAATTGCGTTTCGATATTCGCGATAAGAAATGGATGGGCGATAGTTTGATCAATGTACTCGGAAGATGGAACGTGACAAATGACGATACTACCCGCTCCGGGAACTTTGCGATCATGTTCATGCCTGTAAGCGAAGGATGGAGAATCGTAGAAGATCACACCTGGTGATCGATCACTACTAGTAAGAGTGAACCGCCTGAGGTTCTACTTTGTGCACCCAACCGAATGGATCTTCAGAATGACCGTTCTTGATCGCATCAAGCCGGTTGGCCAGATCCTCTGCAAGTACTGAGGATTCCACATCGATATTATAATCGGTGCCTCTGAATGCAATGGTCTCGATCTTAGCCAATGTTGCGGCCGTTCCGGTGGCAAAAGCCTCTTTCAGCGAACCGTTTTTCGCTGCTTCGATCAACTCAGCCACTTCGAAGCGTTTTTCTTCAACCCGGTGGCCCAGATGTTTAGCCAATTTGATCACACTGTCACGTGTGATACCATCCAGAATAGTACCTTCCAGTTGTGGAGTGATCAACGTATCACCGATCAACGCAAAGAAGTTCGAAGTACCCAATTCTTCTATGTACTTGTGCTCAATGGCATCGGTCCATAACAACTGCTGGTAACCATGTTTCTGAACCAAGCTGGCCGGGTACATGGAAGCGGCGTAGTTTCCGGCAGCTTTCGCGTAGCCCACACCTCCTGCAGCTGCGCGCACGTATTTTTCTTCGATCTGTATGCGCAAATGCTGGTTGTAGTAGGAACCGACCGGACAGAAATAGATGATGAAACTGTATTTGGATGATGGCTTCACACCGAGGTAATCATCTGTTCCGATCATAAATGGACGGATATACAACGAGCTCCCCTCTTTTTGTGGGATCCAGTCGGAATCGATATTCAACAGCAGCTCAAGACCCGACATGAAGACGTCTTCCGGCAGAGAAGGCATACACATGCGATCAGCACTGCGATTAAGCCTTTTGTGATTGTCTAGCGGACGAAATAATAGGATCTCGTTGGACGGGCTTTTGTAAGCCTTCATTCCTTCGAAGATGGCCTGGCCGTAGTGCATACACGAAAGCGCAGGGCTCAGCGAAAGGTCGCCATAAGGTTGGATCCTGCCATTTTTCCACTCCCCATCTTCATAGTCGATGATGAACATGTGATCAGCAAAGACTCTCCCAAATGGAATGTTGTCAAAATCAACTTCACTGATCTTACTTTCTTTCCGGAGATTAATGCTGAAATTCGCCATTGGATCTGTAGTTTTGGGGTCGCGAAGATCGCTTATTTCAGTGACCTTAGCAAACCGTCGACACGCATGCCAGATGATGTTTTTCATATTAACGACGCCGCTCTGAATGAATTATTCGGGTCGATCTATGACCTGAACAATGAAAAACAGGAGACAGCGGCAGAATCCACTCCGGAAAAAGAGGTAGCGCACAACGCAGATGTCAAGATCTGGCATTGCTTTGAGGGGAAGAAGGAGCTCAATAACTCTGAAAGAGAATTTGTGCGAAAAGTGCAGCAGGCCATCCACATAAGTGATCAGCTGACACGTGCTCACTTTGGGGATTACCGAAGCGACGAATTACAAGCAAATCTCAGAGATACCAATGCCGAATTCGTCTTCTTTTGGAGTGATCGTACAGATGTGTTTCCGGGTGCAGAGGCATACAGCATTCAGATCGATGGGGATGTGCAGTGTTTGGTGTTGCAACCACTGAAAGCCGTTATGTCCAATAAGGACGAGAAACTCAAACTTTGGAACTTGTTGAAAGCAGTATCTTTTTAAGGATGATCAATCCTTTAGAAAGCGCAGTTTAGCAAAGCGTAGCACGAGCTGCTTCTTGCCGTACTCATCGAACATAATAGTGGCTTTGCGATGTTCGCCCATTCCTTCTACTTGTTCTACCTGACCTTTTCCGAATCGCTGATGTTCAATTCTGTCGCCGGCCTTCAAGTCAGTGATATCTTCCGGTACGAAATCCGGGATCACCTGTGGTCGATGTTGAGGTACAGCTTTGCCTCTGGTCACCTGAGGGCGTTGACTTTTTTGGGGTGGTCGACGGACTCCCCCCTGCATACCGGGTCCTTTACCATATCTGGTCGGTCGTTCGTTCGAGCGCACCTGATTGCCGACAAAATTATTCGGGTCCAGCTGTAAATACTGTTGATCGATCTCCTGGAGGAATCGGCTAGGTTCGCACGGTAAGAGCTGACCGAAACGGAACCGGGTATTTGCATAGGACAATGTGAGCTTCTTCTCCGCACGCGTCACTGCTACATAGAACAAGCGCCTTTCTTCCTCGAGATCTTTGCGACTACCGGTCGACATTTGGTTAGGGAAGAGGTTTTCTTCCAACCCGGCGATATAAACATGCGGGAATTCCAGTCCTTTCGCAGCATGTATGGTCATCAACGCAACTTTGTTGTCGTCGCCATCTTCTTGATCCGCATCCGTAAGCAAGGCGATATCCTGCAAGTAAACAGCGAGATTCTTTTCGATGTCGCGCGTATCATCCTCAGAGAATTCCTTGATACCGTTCAGCAATTCCACCACGTTCTCGTATCGGCTGATACCTTCTACAGTCTTGTCACTGTTGAGAGTATGGAGCAACGTTGTTGATTTGGCCACCTCGATCGCTACTTCATAGGCATCCTTTTTCTGGAGCAAGGTGGCGAAGCTGCGTATCATAGTTGAGAAGTTGAGCAGCTTCCCGGCAGCACTGGAAAGGATCGGGAAGGATCCGGCATTACTCACCACATCCCACAGCGAACAGCCTTGTTCGGATGCGATCACGATCACTCGCTCCATAGTTGTCTTTCCAATTCCTCGCGTGGGATAGTTGATCACGCGCTTGAGGCTCTCTTCATCGTGATGGTTCACCACCAAACGCAAGTAAGCGAGCAGGTCTTTGATCTCTTTACGCTGATAGAACGATTGCCCTCCATAGATGCGGTAAGGGATGTTCATTTTTCGAAGAGCTTCTTCCAAACTTCTTGATTGCGCATTGGTTCGATACAAGATGCTAAAGTCGCTGTTCTGCATTTGCTTCTGCATGCGCTCTTCGAAGATCGATTGGGCGATGAACTGTCCTTCTTCGTTGTCGGTTACGGAGCGAACTACACGAATTCGGTCACCCAGGTCATTCGAAGTCCAGACTTTCTTCTTGATCTGATCCTTATTCTTGTCGATGACACTTCCAGCTGCATTGACAATGGTCTGCGTGCTCCGATAATTCTGTTCCAGCTTATAGATCTTCAGATCCGGATAGTCTCTCTCGAAGTTCAGAATGTTCTGAATAGTGGCGCCTCGAAAAGAATAGATACTCTGCGCATCGTCTCCGACCACGCAGATGTTCTCATTCACGGCAGCCAGCTTCTTGATGATCATGTACTGGCAATGGTTGGTATCCTGGTACTCATCGACCATGATATACCTGAACATGTGCTGATACTTGTTCAGTGCATCGGGGAACTTCGTGAGCAGTTTGTACATGTTGAGCAGCAGATCGTCGAAATCCATTGCTCCGGCTCTGAAACAACGCGCTGTGTAAGCGTCATAGATCTTGGCGATCTCGGGACGACCACTTGCAGTATCCGATGCCTTGATGTCGTCACTTTTATTGTATGCGTCTGACAGAATCAGATTGTTCTTGGCCGTGCTGATCCGGTTAAGGACCATATTGGCTTTGTACACTTTGTCGTCGAGTTTTAACTCTTTGACGATGGTACGTATCAGACTTTTGGAGTCGTCCGAGTCATAGATGCTGAAATTCGGTGGATATCCCAGCTTGTCCGCTTCCACTCGCAATATTCTCGCAAAAATGGAGTGAAAGGTGCCCATCCAGAGACTGCGGGCTTCCAGACCCACGACTGTCTCGATGCGCTTACGCATTTCGCGTGCGGCCTTATTTGTGAAAGTGAGCGCAAGGATATTATACGGATCCACACCCTGAGCAACCATGTGTGCGATCCTGTACGTGAGTACTCTTGTCTTTCCCGACCCTGCACCGGCAACGATCATCACCGGTCCATCGATCTGTAATGCTGCTTCTCTCTGGGCTGCATTCAGATCTTTGAGATATGGGTACTCCTCCACGCCTTCCATGATTCAAAAGTAGTAAGCCTCCTTTTGGGCTCTGATCAGGGTCGTTTCTTATTATCAACAAATGTTATAAAGTTTTACAACCTTTGCCGACGACAGGAGAGAAATGCAATTCACTCGGAAAAATATTGAAGGATTGGTCATCATTGAACCGAAAGTGTTCGGTGATCACCGTGGTTATTTTTATGAGAGCTATCACCGCCAGAAGTTTCTGGAGAATGGTCTGGATCTCGACTTTGTTCAAGACAATCAGAGCCTATCGGCCAAGGGAATATTGCGCGGTTTGCATTTCCAAAAGCCACCTCACGCACAGGGAAAACTGGTTCGCGTGATCAGGGGAAGCATTTACGACGTGGCCGTTGACATTCGAAAGAACAGTCCGACCTATGGTCAATGGCAGGGGGTCGAACTATCCGACAGGAATCACAAGATGTTTTGGATCCCTGCGGGCTTTGCACATGGGTTCTGCACTCTGGAGGACAATACCATCGTCAATTACAAATGCACTGATTACTACAATCCGGATGCAGAAGATGGATTGATGTGGAATGACCCATCCTTAGGCATTGATTGGCCTATGGAATCAGCTCCTGTACTTTCCGAAAAGGATTCAGATTATACCCCGTTCAATGGGTATGAGTCTCCGTTCAATTGATCGATCAGCGAAGGATCAACCGTCGAGTTGCAATTGCGCCTTCCTCGTTGCTTAGTTGCACGAAATACATTCCTCGGTTCAGGTCACCAGTTTGTACTTCATTCAAACCGCTCAACAGCGCTGACGAAAGAACAACTCTGCCATTCATGTTGAATAATTCCACTGATTCCCAGTTGCTCGTGGCATTATCGACAAAGACGTGATCGGTTGCCGGGTTTGGGTACAAGTGAACAATGTTTGACTCCAGATCGTCGACACCCACCGCCGCGTCATAGGTCAGCGACATGGTCTCATAGAATACAGAGTCACCGGTATTTTGAGCATTTCCATTTGCAGCGACTGCCATCATGTGAAAGGTGATCGCTCCCTGATAGCTATCCGGAGCCGTCCATTTGAATTGGAACGTTCCACCATTCATGCTTGGAATATTGTGATGACTGATGTGATCCACATTGTCAAGGGCATCGTCTTCAATATTCAGATTGACATCATCCTCACTCAAGGTCCCAACTGATTTCCCTTGATCGTCAAGAGCTATGAACTGGAAACCATGACGATTTCGTTCTCGATCCACACTGAGAGTGATATCGTACTCTAAATTATTGGCATATAAGTTACCGTCTTTTTTGGTGATGGTGATCCCTCCTGTAGTCGGTATGCTTCCTGTTTCACCGGTTCCGTGGCAACTATTACATGTAGGCGTGTTACCGTCTTTGGCTACGGAGATCAGCACTTCAGGTGGATTGCCCGAGTATGAGTTGGCCTCGTTGAGTCCGTCGATCAGAACGGCAAGAAAAAGTAGAACAGCAAATGAGTAGAGTAGAGTTTTATTCATGAGTTAATGTTTGGTCTTGGTTAGGGGGGCTAAACGGCCTAAAGAGGATAAAACAGGTCTTAGTCCTTATTGTTTTTGTCCGGGTTCTTCTTCACTTTGAAATCACCACGTTTCCATGCTTCAAAGAACTGGGCCCAGGCAAATGGATTTAGCAGGTTGTTCGGCGGAACCTGTCCGGCGTAATAGTATTTTTCAGCCTCGCGAGCGAGATAATACTTCCCGCTTTCTGCACCATCCGGTCTCATTTCTTCGCGAGCCTCTTTCATACGTTGACGCTCCATGTTCTTTCGTGCTCGCTCCATGTCATCATCCGGGATCTCGGCGTGTACAAAAACATAGTCGAACATGTCTCTCAAAGGAAGCGCACGCACGACGGCTTCGTCGAGATAAACCGTATCCGAGGTCATGAGTTTCACCATAGAATAGCGATTGGATGTCAGAGAATCCGGTATCACATAATAGGAGCTTTTGTATCCGATACACGTGAACATGATCGTGTCGCCTTTCTCTGCCACGAAGTTGAAATAACCGTTCAGGTCACTGAAGCTACCGCGTCTGCTGGTTTTAGAGAAGATATTGACATACGGAATGGTCATCAGACTATCCGAGGTCATGACCAAACCGGAAAATTGTATCAGGGAGCTGTTTTCCTCATCACTTTTGTCCTGAGCATGTGATTTTGGCGCCAGCATGAGCAGCGCGATGAGAAGAGTGCCAACGTATTTCATAAGTGCTTCGAGTTTGAACCACTAAACAGGGATCAAAACTCCTGCCAAAATAGCGCTAATTACCCAAATCGGGGAAGGCAGTTTTAAATTAAACAGCAAAATGACCAAGGCGATCACGAGGCCGATCTCACCCCATTGAATGAAATTCTCTTCCAGCAAGTTGGTATAGAAAAAATTGTTGGGCTCTTTCCAACGGAATGCCACGGGTAGGAAGAGTAAATAACCAGCCGCCAGGACCAGCCCAGAAGATGCCGCAACGATCCCGTCCAACGAGCGTCTGATCACTTTCAGATTCTTTATGGAATCCCAAAGGGGGTATATGAAAAATATCATGAGGGCGCCAGGTAAGAAAATGCCAACAGTACCCAACACAGAACCTAGTATTTGATAGGTGACGCTACCATCTCGAAGCGACAAACCTCCGATATAAGTTGCAATAGTGAAAATAGGTCCGGGCACTGCCTGATTCAACCCGATTCCGGTCAGGAATTCATCGGCAGTGAGGTATTCTTTCAATTGTACGAACTGGTCGTACATCATTGGTACCAGCACATTCCCTCCTCCGAAGACTATGGTCCCAAATTGGTATGTATTCTGAAATATCGATAAGGGTTTATCCTGCGTGATCTTCAATGCGACCGCCGAGCCGATGAATATTGCCAGGAACACGATCAAATAGAGCCACTTTATCTTCAGCTTGGGACGATTACTGTCGGCCTCCACTACTTCTTTACGGTTGACCAGATAGCTGATCACACCACCCAGAATGAGTACTATAGGGAAGATCCAGGGTGTTTTGAACACCTTTTCCAATGGGTGCCGCATGAGTGCTGCCATGCCAAATGCAAAAAATGCCAGTAAAGCGCTCAACTTCGTCTTCACCACCTTTTTCGCCATTTTCCATCCCGCCACAATAATGAATGCAACAGCCAGCGGTTGTATGAAACGGAACA
Source organism: Sphingobacteriia bacterium (assembly GCA_008080835.1). Classification (GTDB taxonomy): domain Bacteria; phylum Bacteroidota; class Bacteroidia; order NS11-12g; family UBA9320; genus VMDK01. The sequence goes on from VMDK01000139.1 coordinate 14,157, forward strand.
CCTCCATGGTGCGCTGTGCATCGAAGTAGCTGCTGGAAAAGATGAAAGAGCACAAGGTCATTATGATGAAGGCTGGCATGACCCAGATCATCAAGGTTAGAAATGCCAGAGTAGCACCACCGAATCGGTAACCCATACTTGTGATCGTTTGGGTTGAGCTCGGTCCGGGTAACATCTGAGCGAGCGAATACAATTCAAGCAGATCTTCGTGGGAGAGGTACTTTCTCATCTCCACTAGTCGTTTGTTGAACAGAGCCAGATGCATCTCCGGTCCGCCAAATGCAGAAATGGAGATAACAAAAACGTCGCGCAAGAAAAGCAGACGTTTAATTTTGTGCACCTTGCTGCCTGAAAGCTCAGCCATAAGCAGCGAAAGATAAAACTATGATCAAGAAATCACAACTGACCATACTCAGCATTGTATCTTCAATGCTTCTTGTTCTTACCTTCCATAGCGGTTGTAATAAGACCGATCCTGCAGTGACTCGAGCTTTGGATAGTCTGGATCGGACCATAGCGCAGACTGAGGATCTGCTCACGCTGGATTTCAATACCATCATGAACCGCAAGTCGCTGATACTCATGCACATTTCGATGATGAAACAGTACTATACCGAGGAGATCCCGGAGGAGTTGGCACTCATGATGATCAAGTACAAAGGCATATCGAAAACCTACGGACGGTATGTTGAGAAATACCCGGGCGTTTACAATGAGCATCAGGAACTCAAGAAACAGGCAGCAGATCTGCGAACATCCATTACCAAAGGAGAGATCGAAAGGGATGCTTTCTCGGAGTATTACAAAAAGGAGATGGATGACGCTCAGAGCAATCTGGAAGAGTCCCGCAAGATCTGTGGGGTGATCCCAAATCTGGAGCCCGATTATCAGCGCATCAGCAGACGCGTGCAATCGGAACTACTCAACATCGCTGAGAACAACGATGAACTCAAGGCGAAACTCGAGAGTCTAATGCAGGAGTAAATCCTTTACCTACCTGCGTTTCAGGCGTATATTTTTCGGTCGAGATCCTAAACAATTCACGGGGTATTTCCGTTGCGCTTATTGACTATTTTTGCAGCGCTTAAAAACGGTAATATGTCCATTAATATCAACCAGATCGAATTCTTCAAGCATCGCCACAACGGCAATTCCGACAGTGATCGGGACGAGATGCTCAAGGTGGTCGGAGTGGCTAGTATTGACGAGCTCATCGACAAGACCATTCCTTCAGATATCCGCATGCAGGGTGAACTGAATGTTCATTCAGGTATCAGTGAGCAGGCTTTCCTTGAGAACCTGCGAGAGATCGCGGCAAAGAATCAGGTCTTCCGATCCTATATCGGGCAAGGTTATTATAACACGTACACCCCAACGGTGATCCAGCGCAACATTTTGGAGAATCCGGGATGGTATACACAATACACTCCTTATCAGGCGGAGATCGCTCAAGGACGTCTGGAAGCATTGTTGAATTTCCAGACCATGGTAAGTGATCTGACCGGTATGGAGTTGGCAAATGCCTCTCTTTTGGATGAAGGAACCGCAGCTGCTGAGGCTATGTCTATGTTCCTGCATTTGACCAGGAGCAAGACTGCGTCCAAGTTCTTCGTAGACAATGCCGTGTTTGCACAGACAAAAGCTGTTCTGGAAACGAGAGCTGAGCCGATCGGTGTGGAGATCGTTTACGGGGACGCTGAGAGTGCAGAATTTGACGAGGATTACTTCGGTGCTCTGGTTCAGTATCCGGACTCCAATGGAGCCATCCGCGACTATGCCGATTTTACTGCAAGAGCAGCAGAGCAAGGAGTGAAAGTAGCTGTTGCTGCAGATATCATGAGCCTCGCTCTTTTGACACCTCCGGGTGAATGGGGAGCTGAAGCGGTCGTCGGAAGCACACAGCGATTCGGGATCCCTTTGGGCTTTGGTGGTCCCCATGCAGCTTACTTCGCCACTAAAGAAGATTACAAACGCCAGATCCCGGGAAGAATCATTGGTGTGTCGGTAGATAGCTATGGCAATACGGCGTTCCGTATGGCGCTCCAGACCAGAGAGCAACATATCAAACGCGACCGCGCCACTTCGAATATCTGTACGGCACAGGTACTCCTTGCAGTAATGGCGGGGATGTATGGTGTGTACCACGGACCACAGGGTGTGAAGAACATCGCTGAGAAAATTCATGGACTAACGAAGGTTGCAGAACGTGCCATTAGCAAAATGGGCTTTGCGCTTGCGACCGACCAATACTTTGATACACTCAAAGTGGTGGATCTCAATGAATACCAGATCAAGAGTATCCGTCATGCAGCCAAGACCAAGAAGATCAACTTCTACTACGGGTCAGATTTCATTCAACTTTCCATTGATGAGACCACCGAACTATCAGATGTTCAAGATATCATCCACTGTTTTGCTGCCGAGTTCGACGAAGAGCCGAGTGCAAAGGATCACAGCGGTGATCTGAAAGTGGAGTGGGATAGCAAATTCGTCCGTACTTCAGAATATATGACGCATGAGGTGTTCCATAAATTTCACATGGAGCATGAAATGCTTCGCTACATGAAGCGTCTGGAGAATAAGGATCTCTCGCTGGTACACAGCATGATCTCTTTGGGGAGCTGTACCATGAAGCTGAATGCGACCACAGAGATGATGCCAGTGACCTGGAAAGAATTCGGTGCGATGCACCCATTTGTTCCGGCAGAGCAGGCGGAAGGGTATTACGATGTGATCGATGAACTCAAACGTGACCTTGTCGAGATCACCGGGTTTGCCGACATGAGCTTCCAACCTAATTCCGGTGCACAGGGAGAATACGCTGGACTGATGGTGATCCGAGAATATTTCAAGGATCGCGGAGAATCGCATCGCAACGTGGCACTCATTCCTTCATCAGCGCACGGGACTAACCCTGCGAGTGCTGTCATGGCCGGGATGAAGGTGGTTGTTGTAAAGTGTTTGGAAAACGGATACATCGACATCGATGACTTACGTGCCAAAGCGGAGGAGCATAAAGACGACCTGGCTTGTTCTATGATCACATACCCGTCCACAAACGGTGTTTACGAGGAAGGGATCCGAGAGATCACGCAGATCGTTCACGACAATGGCGGACAGGTATACATGGACGGTGCAAACATGAACGCACAGGTCGGTTTGACAAGTCCGGGGCTCATTGGCGCCGACGTTTGTCACCTCAATTTGCACAAGACATTCTGCATCCCTCACGGTGGTGGAGGACCCGGAATGGGACCGATCGGTGTAGCGAAACACCTCGCTACATATTTGCCGGGCCATGTTCACGTGAATACGGGAGGCGACCGCTCTATGTCTGCAGTTAGTGCTGCACCATTTGGAAGCGCAAGCATCCTATTGATCAGCTACGCGTACATCCGAATGATGGGTTCCATCGGCTTGAGAGAAGCAACACAATCTGCGATCCTGAAGGCCAACTATATCAAAGCGCGTCTGGAAGATCATTTCCCGATGTTGTACAGTGGAAAGAATGGAACCGTTGCGCACGAGATGATCGCCGATCCTCGTCCATTCAAGCAGACTTCCGGCGTTCAAGTGGAAGATATTGCCAAGCGACTGATGGACTACGGATATCACGCTCCTACAGTTTCTTTCCCAATTGCCGGGACGCTGATGATTGAGCCAACTGAAAGCGAAAGCAAAGAGGAGATAGATCGGTTCTGTGATGCACTCATCTCCATTCGGGAAGAGATCGCGAAGATCGAGAACGGTACGTGGTCACGAGAAGACAATCCTCTGGTGAACGCTCCACACACAGTGGCTGAGATATCGGGCAATGCCTGGACTCACGCTTACGACCGTGAAGAGGCGGCTTTCCCTATGGATTGGGTACGAACTCACAAGTTCTGGCCAACCGTCGGAAGGGTTGATAACACCTATGGTGACCGCAACCTGGTTTGTGCATGTCCTCCTATGGAAGCTTACGAAACCGGTACTTCAGCGTAAAAAACAGTTTGTTCGTACGATAGCGCTTTGCACGTAATGGGGAATGTTGTAATTTCCGACTCCATTAGTGCTAACGCGTTAGAATGACATTAGGACTCATTATCTTTTTCCTCGTGATCGGATTCTTATTCCTGATCGTCGAGGTACTCGTAACACCGGGAATAGTGATCGGTGCCATCGGGGTTGCTTTCATGGGATTTGGCGTATTCAAGACCTACGAAGCCTACGGTACGACAGCCGGTAATATCGCCCTGGTCTGTACTTTTTTCGGATCCATCATTTTTGTATTTGCCGCATTGAAATCAGGTGCCTGGAAACGCATGGCATCTAAAGATACGATTCAAGGCAAAGCAGTGGATGATCACTCTTCCAAAGTGAGTATCGGTGATGTAGGAAAAAGCTTATCAGCTTTGCGACCAAGTGGCAACGCATACATCAACAGTGTGCGCTTGGAAGTCAGCACTCAAGGTGAGCCTATCGAGTCAGGGAAGCAGGTCGAAGTGATCAAGATACAGCAAAACAAGATCCTGGTTGCTGAGGTCAAGGAAGCACCAACAGAAGAACAGAACACATAAAACCAACAAATAACCAAAACCTTAAAAACACACAATTATGCCAGATGCTCCAGTATTAATCTTCGGGATCATTGCCATCATAGCGGCGCTGATCATGTTTTTCTATTTCATACCTGTCAACCTCTGGTTCACGGCAGTGGTATCCGGAGTTCGGATCAGCATCTTGCAGCTTGTGCTCATGCGTATACGTAAGGTGCCGCCAAGTACGATCGTGAATGCGCTGATCAATGCCAATAAGGCCGGACTGCCCACGACTTCCAATGAATTGGAGACCCACTATATGGCAGGGGGGAATGTGAACAATGTTATTAAATCTTTGATCTCTGCCGATAAGGCGAACATACCGCTGGATTTCAATCTGGCTGCAGCGATCGACCTTGCCGGTCGTGATGTATTCGATGCGGTTCAGTTGAGCGTAAATCCTCGTGTGATCAACACACCTCCGGTTGCCGCTGTGGCAAAGGATGGTATTCAGTTGATCGCCAAGGCTCGAGTTACGGTTCGTGCGAACATCAACCAGTTGGTTGGTGGTGCCGGTGAGGAAACTATCCTGGCACGTGTTGGGGAAGGTATCGTAACCACCATCGGTTCAGCGATCAACCACAAGAGTGTGTTGGAAAATCCTGATACGATCTCTAAAACGGTATTGGCCAAAGGGTTGGACGCAGGTACGGCATTTGAGATCCTGTCGATCGATATTGCCGATATGGATATCGGGAAGAACATCGGTGCGGGGCTGCAAACAGAACAAGCTGAAGCTGATCTCAAAGTAGCGAATGCGAAAGCTGAGGAGAGACGTGCAATGGCCGTCGCGCTCGAGCAAGAGATGAAAGCGAGTGCACAGGAAGCTCGCGCCAAAGTGATCCAGGCTGAGGCTGAAGTGCCTAAAGCAATGGCTGAAGCCTTCCGCAGTGGGAACTTAGGTGTGATGGATTATTACCGCATGCGAAATATCGAAGCAGATAGCTCTATGCGAGAATCTATTGCAGGGCCTCAAAAGAAGAAAGGACCGAAGAAGGAGTGATACTGGTCCATAGGGAAAGAGCCGACTCTACTGGGGTCGGCTTTTTTTTGACATAAAATTACATGTGTGTGGAATGAATTTCATGTTATACGGGTCTATACACCGAACATTGCAGCTGAAAACCTCTGGCGATCTCATTCGTTACACTATCATCAAATGAATATTCTGTACAAACGCTTCATTCTTTTAGCCTCTGTGCTTTTTATCGCCGG
>VMDK01000065.1 GCA_008080835.1 Sphingobacteriia bacterium
TGGTCATCTTTAAGGCCTTCAGCTTTTCATTATTCTCGCTTGCCATTCGAATACTATTTTTAATGGAATTCAAAGATAGTTGACATTCTGAGTGCTCAAAAACGACTGAATCGAATGTTGATAATTCGTAGCAGAAGTCTCTCCCAACGATACTTAACCACAGAATAAGCCGTTTTTGTGGAAATGTATTCGGGCAGAGCCCTGAAGCATATTCTAATTTTGATGTTCAGCATTTAATATGAGAAGATCCGTAGCACTCTTATTCATTCTCGCAACCGCATTTACGGAGCTATTTGCTCAACAGGATTCGATCGAGAAGATCGAAGTAGTGACGTACACGAGATACAATCCGGTGCTGACCGCTGCCAGGAAACTTCCCACTATTCCTGTCTTTGAGACCACTGAAACGGAATTGCCCGAATTCGAATATCAGCTACCCGAATTCCGCTATGCCGTACAGCCGACCTATTTGCCGGCCAAGGCTATATCCGTGCAAACGAATTCAGACCGCGTCCTGAATGACCATTACTTCAAAGTTGGAGGTGGAAATTACTTGACAGGTCTGGCGGAAGTGCACCTGCACAACACCCAGAACAAGAATTACGACTTCGGCGGATTTGCCAGACATTTCTCCAGTAATGCGGTAAATCCTGAGAACGCCGACTTCAGCGACAATCAACTGGGGATATTCGGAACAAAGACCACATCCAAAGGAGCCCTCAGCGGGAAACTGAATTATGAACGGCATGTCGTTCACTTTTACGGTTTCAACGACAGTCTGGAATTCGACAAGCAATTCACCAACCAAATCTACAACGACATCAACGGATTGATCGGTTGGCAAAGCAATCCGGGTCGCCGAGGCTGGGGATTGGCCACAGATCTTGATTTCTACCTATTCTCCACATTGAAGAACAGCGAGAACGCGTTCAAGCTGACGTTGAATCCTTTCCTCGAGATGAAGAAGAAAGGTAAAGTCGACCTCAAAGCGATGGTGGACTTCAACATGCTTGATATTGCGGACTCATCATTCAACCGGATGTTCGTGCACTTTGATCCGAGTTACAGTTTTGAAGCTAAGAAGTTCAACTTCAAGGCGGGTGTAAAAACACTTTATACCATGCGCGGCGATGAAGGCAAATTCTATGTCTTTCCGGATATCACCGCTCAGCATTATATCGTGAAAGACAGGCTAAAGGCATTCGCATCGGTTGGTGGTGGTGTTCAGAAGAATCAACTGCGTACGCTCAGTTATATCAACCCGTTCCTACTTGACAGCGTTGGGGTGCAACGCACCATCAATCAACTTGAATTCAATGCCGGTATCAAAGGGACGCTGGTCAAGAAGGTCGATTACCTCGTTGCGGTCAACTATAGAAATCAGAAAGATCTGCCGCTTTTCCTGAGCGATACAGGAGTACTCAATCGATTTGGTACCGTTTACGACAACGTGAACGTCACTGCATTCAAAACGGGTCTCGGTGTAAGGGTCAATGAGGAATTCTTTATCCAGTGGGGAGGAACATTTTATACGTATCAAACGGACAAACAAGCTCAAGCTTGGCAGTTGCCGGATTATGAGATCGACTTCAACATCCGCTACCGCCTTGGGAAAAAACTATACCTGAGAGCTCAGACCTATGTGATCGGTGAGCGATTCCAACGAGACCTAAGAGAGAACGTCAACAAGAAACTCAATGCATTTGCCGATATAAACGCAATGGCAGAATACCGATACAGTGATTATCTGGCTTTCTTCCTAAACGTGAACAATATCAGCAATGCCCGATATCAGAAGTGGTACAATTACCCGGCTTATGGTATCAACGTTTTAGGTGGAGTGAGCTTTTCGCTCTAAAGCACATTAAGTACATTTGTGCGAATTGGAATTATGCAATTGATCGACCTCATACCGGATCTGCTCTTCAAGCACAATTGTGTGATCATTCCTGAATTCGGAGGATTTGTGGCAAATTTCAAATCTGCACGATTCAATGAAGAGCGACTCCTGGCTTCACCGGCGATCAAGCGGATCGCATTCAATCAGAGTTTGACCGAGAATGACGGTCTGCTCATCAAAGAACTCTCCAGAGTCAAAGGTATTTCGTACGCCGATGCGGAAAAGGAAGTGAGCAACTTCGTCAATTTCCTCAAAGGCCGACTGGATCAGTACAACAACTACGAATTCAAGAATATCGGGTCTTTCTACCTGAATAAAGAAGGTAAGATCGTCTTCGTGGCTTATGAAGGGTTGAATTTCTATCCGAACAGTTACGGACTGGCGGATGTAAAAGTGAAGCGTCTTGAACGAACTATCGACGAACAACGCATTAGCGAACGTCAGATCCGCAAGCCGGAAGTACATGACCCTGTTCTCGACAATCAGCGAAATATCCCCTGGCGATCGGTGGCAGCTGTATTGGTGGTGATCGTTGCTTTTTCTTTCATCATTTGGCAAATAGTGGGCAGTAACGTTCAGGGCGATATGGCCATGGTCGACAAAGACACTCAGAATGTCGCTTCCATGATCGATCCCGCAACTGCGGAGGACAGTTTTGCAGAAGAAACATCCCCGACAGAAATATCAGTTGAAGAGATCGAAGATGAGCAACCTGTCATCGAAGAAGAGGTTCCCTCAGCGGACAACTCAGAAGACTACGCTGAATCGACCTTCGATGATCAGCCTTCTGAGCAAATGGACTACCCGGAAGAAACGGAATCCTGGGACGACCAACCTACCGAATCTGATGTAGTCGAAGCAGAAACCGATTATATCTCTGACAACATAGAGGAGGCAGTTCGCGAAACAGATGCCCTCCCACTCACTTTAAGTGAGCTTCGAGCAATGCGCCAAGCTCATTTTGGGCAGGAGCAAGTGTTCTATGTAGTTGTTCTCAAAAGCAACAACACTTCAGAGATCGATCAAGTGCTTCAAAATTACCGAAGTAGATCGTTCGACGCCTTTGTGATCGATGGCATGCAAAAAGGAGAAAAGGCGGTTTGTTTGGAAAGATTTTACGACCGTCAGAACGCTGATGAATACTTGCGTTTGATCCGCAATTATGAACATATCAATGCGGATATCATGCAGGTCATGGAATAATAATCCGACAAAACACAGAGTTAACTAATTGAAACTGAGCATAAATGAAAAACATCCTATTGCAAGTCACTGATGTAGTTGCCACGGATTCGGCAGGTATCATCATTAAGAACGAAGAGTCAATGAACGTGATGGACCTTGCCCTCAAGGGCGGTTACATGCTTCTTCCAATTGTCATTCTCAGTATCATAGCTGTGTATTTGTTGATCGAACGCTATCTCACCATCAAAAAGGCGAGAAAATTCGATCCTACATTCATGGCACGGATCAAGGAAATGGTTCTGGATGGTAATATCAAAGGCGCCGAAAGCCTCTGTGAATCAGCCAATACCCCTACTGCTAGAATGTTGAGCAAAGGCATCTCGCGCATAGGTAAACCATTAAAGGATATCCAGGTAGCCGTTCACAATGTCGGGAACCTCGAAGTGTCTAAACTCGAAAAAGGGATGGCACTCCTGGCTACGATCTCGGGAGCAGCTCCGATGCTCGGATTCCTCGGAACGGTTACAGGAATGATCAAGACTTTCTATACCCTGAGTCAAAATGCCGACAGCGTAGACGTTGGAGATTTCTCAGGTGGTATCTACGAAGCGATGATCACCACAGTAGGAGGATTGATCGTTGGAATCTTCGCATATATCAGTTATAATATCCTCACATCAATGATCGATAAGGTGATCTATCGAATGGAGTCGACTTCCATGGAATTCCTCGACATCCTGCACGAACCGATGTCGTAAGATCATTTGAAGAAAGGAGCATACAGTGAAGCTTAAAAGAAGACAAAAAATACAGGCAGAGTTCAATATGTCGTCCATGACGGACATCATATTCCTCTTGCTCATATTCTTCGTCATCACCTCCAAGATCGTTCCAGAGCCTATTCTGAAAGTGCTTTTGCCAAAAGGCGCCAAGAAGGAAGTGGTTCAGCAAGTAGTCAAGATCTACGTGAATAGCGATCTGGAATATGCGATCGATGGACGGATCATCACATTTGATCGTTTACCTGAGGAGATGAATAAGATATTAACCCAACAACCCGGTGCCACCGTTTCCATTTATGGTGATAAGACCGTGGCTTACGAAAAGGTAATGGACTTGGTTTACATGGTGAATGAACTCGGAGGTAGGCCGGTATTGGCACTTAAACCGGTTATCAAAGGATAATGAACCTCAAAAAGCGTAACGATCGCCAGGGCGTTGCCGGGACCATCCTGGTACACGTCATCATAGCACTGCTCATGCTGTTGTGGGCATTTGCACCCCCAATGGTCGACGATGAAGACGACGGCGGAGTGATGGTGAGCTTTGGTGAGATCGATGCCGGTGGCCCGGAAAATACGTCAGAAGTTTCGGAGCAAACAGAACAAGCTCAAGAATCCACTCCTTCTGAAAATAAGCCTGATGAAGCTGAAGATCCTGTTGTGACCAACGAAGATGTGGATGCGCCGGAGGTGGTAGAGCAAACTGAAAAGACAGACGAACCTCCTGAAGAAAAGAAACCAGAGATCGACCGTCGCATGCAAGAGGCGATCAACAAACTCAAGAAAAAGAATTCAGAGAAATCATCGAATAGCGGTGACGGCTCCAAAGATGGACAGCAAGGCGATCCCAACAGCGACCAACCCGGACAAGGTGGTCCCGGTGGTGGATTGACCGGTGCCGGCTTTGGGGTATCTCTCAATGGATTCAACGTGAGCGGAAACCCGGTCATTGAGAATACCACTCAGGATTTCGGAAAGGTAGAATTGGATTTCTGTGTCGACAAAGACGGTAGAATTCTAGCGAATACCATTACAATTGGACGTCGTTCGACGACCTCCTCACGGCATCTGCAGGATCTTGCAAGACGCGGACTGATGCAGCTTAACATCAAGCCGAAACAAGGTATAACCAACGGTGGTTGTGGAAGCATCACTGTCGAGTATCTTGCGCACTGATCCCGTTCAAATCACATCACGGTGAATTACCAGCAGACGATAGAAGATCTGTTCAGCCGACTTCCCATGTACCAACGGGTTGGGAAGGCCGCATTCAAAAAGGATCTCACCAATATCATCGCCTTATGCGAGGCCTTAGGTGATCCGCAAATGGAATTCCAATGCATACACGTCGCCGGAACCAACGGTAAAGGGAGTTGCAGCCATATGCTTGCATCCATCCTTCAGGACAGCGGATATAAAACAGGATTGTACACCTCTCCTCACCTTCGGGATTTTCGGGAAAGGATACGGATCAATGGAAAGTGCATTTCAAAATCCTCAGTGGTGGAATTTGTGGAGGACAATAAAGACCTCATTGATGAGATCCAACCATCATTCTTCGAGATCACAGTTGCTATGGCCTTCCTGCACTTTGCCGAAGAAATGGTGGATGTCGCTGTCATCGAAACAGGATTAGGTGGTCGTTTGGACTCCACTAATATCATCCGGCCTGAATTAAGCATCATCACCAACATTGGTTGGGATCATATGGACATGCTTGGCGACACGCTGGGCAAGATCGCGGTTGAGAAGGGCGGCATCATCAAGTCGCGAAAACCTGCGCTCATCGGAGAAAGAGATGCCGACACCGAGGCAGTCTTCGAGAAGATCGCAAATGAGCGAAAAGCACCACTGCATTTTGCGGAAGATATCATACCCGACCATCCCATCGAGTCCTTTCGAGATCTCAATAAAAGAACTATTCGAGCAGCGGTTGACCTCCTAATTGAACAAGGGTTAGAGATCAACAAAAAGCGCAGTGAGAAGATCATTCAGCAGTTTCCCAAAGGAAGCACACTGAAAGGTCGTTGGCAGGAATTGCGCACTGCTCCTCGCCTGCTTTGCGATACAGGGCACAATCTAAACGGGGTGGAATGGATCGTGCGCCAACTTTCAGAAGAATCCTTCAATAAACTTCATATGGTATGGGGATGCGTCAGTGGAAAGGATCACACACGAATTTTGAAGCTTCTCCCGGCTTCTGCCAAATATTACTGGTGCCAACCATCAGTGCCAAGAGCTTATTCTAGCTCAGATCTGCAGAAGGACGGAAAGAAATCAGGATTGATCGGAGAAGATCACGGCAACGTAGCTGACGCGTTGGAGACTGCATTGGCCATCGCGAATGATGATGACTTGGTATTTGTAGGTGGCAGCACCTTTGTGGTGGCCGATCTGATGGATCACCTGGATCTAAGCACTTGCTGACTTTCTTCGAGCCAATTCCGTTCGGATCAAGCTGATCTCTCTGCCTGCTTGTCCGGCAACAGAACTATTCTCACGTGCTCTCCGACTTAAATACGGCAATACCGCAGCGACCGGTCCATATGGGAGATACTTTGCCACATTGAAACCGGCATGTGCCAAATTGAATGAAATATGATCGCTCATTCCATAGAGCTGAGCAAACCAGAACCGATCGTCATTGCGCTCCAGACCTGCTTCATCGATCATATTGGCCAGGAGCATGGAACTATTCTCGTTGTGTGTTCCCATACAAAGCTTCGTGATGTCGCGCTGCTCAAAACAAAGCTTCACCGCAGCATCGAAATCCGCATCGCATTCTTTCTTGTTGTCCTGGATCGGGCTTGGATATCCGTACTTCTCCGCACGTTCTCTTTCCTTTTCCATGTACGCACCTCGTACCAGCTTCAAGCCAACCTTGAATCCCTGTACCCGAGCCTTTTCATAAAGCTGGGAAATATATGCGACACGCCCCTTGCGATACAATTGTACGGTGTTGAATATGAGCGGCTTATCAGCATTATACAGCACCATCATCTCCTCTACCAGATCGTCAATGGCATCTTGGATCCAGCTTTCCTCTGCATCCACAAAAAGTGGTACACCGAGTTCATGTGCTCGCTTGCAGACCATCTTGAAACGGTCCTTCATCGCATAGTACATTTCTGTCTCGTCGGAGGACAGCGTGACCTTGGCACTAACCTTTTCGTAAATGCTGAATCGGCCTATTCCTGTGGGCTTGAAAACCGCAAATGGGTAAGCTCCACCGGTAGAGGCCTTTTCAATGGTTTTAACGATCTCTCGTGCATTGGCTTCAAATTCCTTAACATTTTGATGCCCTTCGACAGAATAGTCGAGAATCGCTCCAATATTATTTTCGTGCAGCACTCCTACAGTGCGATCGCAATCGTTAATGGTTTCGCCTCCACAGAAATGATTGAAGATCGTACGTCGCACGAGTCCTTTGACAGGAAGCCCCATCTTCAATGCGACAGATGTGACAGGAGGAGCATAGTTTACGATAAAACGATAGTTGAACATCCCGAACAACCATTTGGCTCTTTTGAGATCAGCATTCGAGTACCTGCCGAAGGCGATCTCCGTATTTTCGAATGAAAGCGGAGCTTTATCCTGCATCGAGCAAAATTACTCCAAATGCTAGCTTTTCAGCACCTTTTTCATCATGCAAAAAGAGAAATACAGATCAACTGAAAATGACGCCTACAAGTACATTGCACCTGTATACTGCTGGCTGGAGAAGATCGTCTTCGGGAGGGCCCTTTCCCGTTCTAGACGCTATGGTCTGGATAAGGTCCGGAACGGTTCAAAGGTGTTGATTCTGGGTGGTGGCAGCGGGGAAGTATTAAAATACCTCCCTGATTGCGAGATCGACTATGTCGAAAATTCGGAGAGTATGATCTTTCGTACATCCAGAAAAGTCGAAGATCAGATCGTGCATTTTCACCATCTTCCTTTTTCGGAGTACCGCTCGTCCATTCAATACGACCACATCATTTGTCAATATTTCATGGACCTTTTCGAAGAAGAAGAACTCCTGGAGATCATAGGCCACATTGCGCGATTGTCCACCGGTCACACCAAACTTCACCTGGCAGATTTCCGAATCACCGCACGAGGTTCAGAAGTGTGGTGGCAGAAGCCTCTGGTGAAGTTGATGTATTTCTTCTTTAGGATCACAACTGGACTAGAAACGAGAGAGCTTCCCTCGATAGAAGAAATCTTGAAACGCTCGGGTTATGCTGAAATGGAAGGACGATCTTGGATGAACGGCCTTGTATTCGCTTCCGTTTGGAGTCGAAGAGCTACTTCTTCGGACCCTTAGGCTGTAAGGGGCGTACTTCGAGGTTCACCTGGTGGAAATTGTCCGGTGACTCCAGCGCCCAAACGATCATCTCTGCCACGTCTTCGGGCATGAGCATATAGTCATGTGGATCAATGTTGGAATTGCGAAAGAAATCCGTCTTAACCGACCCGGGATACACGCATGTCACCTTGATCCTATCATCCCGCATTTCTTTATACATGGACTGACTGATCCCCTTCACAGCGAACTTGGAACCGCAGTAGCCGCTCACCTGCGGGTACCCTTCCAACCCGGCAGTTGAGGCTATGTTCACTATATGGCCATATTGCTGTTGCTTCATTACTGGAACAGCGAGCTTCGATGTGTAAAAGATGCTGTTCACATTCGTCTCGTACATCGTATGCCATTGCTCCAGGGTATGGTCTTCGATATACCCGAAATAACCCAAACCTGCATTATTGATCACGATGTGGATCTGATCATTGGAAGATCGAAAGACATGTTGGAAAGCTGATCGCACTTCTTCAAATGAGCGGACATCAGTTTTGATGAACTCAAAATTTTGATGCTCGATCTCCGGGTTTGACCGACTTAGCCCGAACACCGATGCTCCTTTGTCGAGCAATTGTAATGCAATGGCTTTACCAATGCCCTTGCTGGCACCGGTGATCACTGCAACTTTGTCTTGTAGATCCATGGTTCAAATAAACAGATATTTTGGGCTAAAGTTCGAAGCCGAGCCTCACACCGACTCGTGATCGGAAGCCGGGTACGAAATCCCGTCCCGGCACACGTTTTCTCAGCTTATGATCCGTGACTGTGATCTCCTGCTGAAAGTATATATCCAGTGGCAGCATCGCAAAATTCCAGCTATATCCCAGTGTCCCACTGAATGCATGTGCTTCGTGAATATGTTCGATCTTTCTGTTTCGGGGAGTATATTGAGCATGCGCTTTTCGGTAGGTATATCCCGTCTCCAGATAAGGTCCTTCAAAGTTGGAGTACCCGCTGAAGTAATTCCTCCACATCAATCCTGATTCAAATCCTGTGGCAAAGGAGAGATCCGGACCTACAATTCCGCGATCGATGAAGTTGTCGGATCGATAATAGTACTTCACGGCCAATGCAGATCGCTCTTGTACCGGGATGAACACCTCACCCCCTACTCTACCATTTACGAGGGCAAATATGTCGGAAAGCACCATCAGATGGGCATCGCGCTTATCTTCACTCATCTCTGGACTTTTGCGCTCAGGGTCTGCAACCCTCAACCCCAATTTGACATCAACCATTCCGAGAACAGGCTCTGTGGGATTGATGCTGGTTGGTAAGTTGATTCCAAAAATTGGCTGCATTTCACCGCTAAAGGTGTTTGCCAAGATGTGCATATTGGCATCTACATATAGCACCTTTGCAAATTCTTTCTGCCATCCAAAGAACAGCCCGAACTGTCGCGACTTCATGTGTTGCGAAACATGGCTCAGCGTCTGTACTGGGTTCTCATTCTCCCAAAGAATGGCAGTAGTTCGCGATAGTCTCAAAGCAGGACCATAATAGAATCCGTTCAGAGCATCCGCTTTCTTCCCAATGGCGAATTTGATCCCAAACTCGTGTTGATGCTTTGCCACAGCTTGTAAGATGAAATTATTGATCGGTGGAAAGATAAAATCGCGAATTCCGAAGAACAGATCCAGATCGAGGTATTCAGGATCGTAGGCGTAGATACCTAGTCTTCCATAGTAAAGGCTTGTTCTTTCATTAAGGGCTATATCGAATCCAAAATAGGTCCCGTGGTTCAGGAATTGCAAAGGATCTATACTGAGATTGATCCTGGAGTTCTCCTTAGAGCGCAACTGCTCTGAAAATGTTGATTGGGCTTGCAGGGATGTTACAGCTGCGAGCACGAACACGAATGTGAGCAGTGCGTTAGCTCGCTTTTTTAACATCGCTTTTGAATTTGAAGATCTCTCGTTTTCTCATTGCTTCAATGATCAACTTATTCTTGTCGTACACGTCGCGACGATACTCTACTTCTCCTTCTTCATCGAACCAGACCGTCTTGTACAGGAAGTACACCGGGACGGGTTTGTTCAGGCGGATGATGGTCGTAGAATCCAGCGGCTGGATCTCTGCCGTAGTATCTTCAGGATCATATTCTTCCAGTCTGTCCTCATCCTCGGGCTCATACCCCATCAGTATCCTGAAATCATCCGAGTCGTAGTCATCATGGTTCATCATCAGGAACTCACCCAATTCGAGAGGCTCCTGAACACGAACACATCCATGACTAACGGCTCTTTCGCTTCGTTCGAATTTGGAACGTTGCGGTGTGTCATGTAAGTATACCTGGAACGGGTTAGGGAATATGAATTTGACTTTTCCAAGAGCATTCGCCTCCCCTGCTTGCTGAACGATGGTAAAAGGAAGTTTATTCGGATTGAATTTCCTCCAGTTGATCGTATCGGGATTCAATTCCTTGCCTTTATAATACACAACATATCCATTTTCACGGAGATAGAAGCTATCACGCTTCATTTGATGGTACATTTCCCGGGTCACTATGCTTTTGGGCACGGTCCAGGTGGGGTTAACAACGAGGTAGTGCACTCTGCTTGCCACTTGAGGGGTTTCAAAATCCCGTGGTCGGTCCCACCATTTTCCCGTTTCCAGGTATTTCTCATATGCTGAGTTATAGGAAGGCGGTCGGGCCTTGCCTATGCACACTCGCATACGCTGAATGCTGTCCGGATGGTGTAATTCCAGCTCAAAACCAGGCAGATTCACTTGAATATACGGTGGCTCATCATCTATGACGAACCAGCGAATTCGTTCCATCGTTGCCGCGATCTGTTCGATCCTGTCCTGCAGTGAGGTATTTATCAGATCCAGCGTTTTTCTTCCTATGATGCCATCGCTTAATAAGCCGAATCTCTTTTGTGCACTGTCGATCACAGATTTAACAGCACGCGTGTAGCGCTGTGAATCTGCAAGCATGACCTCTTCGGCGGAAGCTAGCCCCATGAGATATAACTTGTTCAACACAGCGGGCATGATGTCCGTGGTATCTCCCGGTTCGATCTTCCTGATACCTGTTGTGTCGATGGTGAACCAGTCGACTCCTGAATCGATCGCCTGATAATACGTGCGGAGGAGATCCATATACTGCGCATATTCTTCCTCCCTATGGGTGTTCCAGGTCAACTGCCTCTGAAAATGCTTATGGTCCAGGATCCCCATGAGATCAAATTCAGGATACACTCTACGAGGCAACGTATATCCGCTTTTGAAGATAGAATCTGGTTCCGTTCGTCCGATCACTCGATCCCTGTGGTATGACAGTAGGTGGTCGGAGATCTTCATTTCGAGCCATGCCATGGTTCGATACAGGTCATCATACTCAAGCGTTTTCAGTTGAGACGACAGATCTGCGAGCGTGTCGAAATCGTATAGGCTGCGCTCCAATCCTTCATATCTGCATTCACCGAGTTTGTAGAGCACTGAGTGATCACCTTTGCGAAGGCCAAGCACCCAGATTGGACGGTAGTTGCGCTTTGCGTAAAATGATGCCAGAGTATCTCCGAATCTGAGATCACTATATAACCTATTCCAGGATTTGACCTCAGTTAATTGAGATCTCAAAGCCTTTTTGACCTCACTCTTTTCGAACTCAAAAACGGGAGGAGGATCAGTAGATTCTTGTGGTTCCGGGTCCTTGGCGCAGGCACCCAATAATAGCGCGAACAGAACAATGCAGACCTGCTTCATTTCAGTCGAGAAATGTACAAAAATTATTCCGTCAAAAGTCGGATCTCGGACATAGGTACGTAAAGATCCGAGTTGAGAATGCGGGAAGTCTGAATGTAAGATTCATCCGGGTAATAATGGAACACGCACGAACCACCGGCTATGGCATCTACCAATGTATGAACCAGATCTTGAGAAACAGCGGGACAGCCAAAGCTGCGGCCTATCGTTTCATCTTCTTTGACGTACTGTTGGTGAACATAGTACGCACCGTGTATCACGATACCTCTTCCAAAGGCATTGTGATTCACGCCGTATTCTTGTCCGTGCAGTTTAAGTGAACGACGATGACGTCCATTATAGATGCTACCGGTTTTCAAGAATCCAATACTGGATTTTTTCGACTGGTATCTGTTAGAAAATGAATGTGCGAACTCGTTCCCGGAATATTTGCCATGTGCTACGAGATCATGGAAGAGTACTCGTCCTTGATACATGTCCAAAACCCATAATCGACGTTTTTTCGAAGACAAACTATAGTCAATGATGGTGAGGAAACGCTCATTTTCAAGCTCACCATGCAATTTCATATAGAAATACCCTCGCAATGCTAATTCGAATGCCTCAGCATTCAATTCATCATCATTCAGGTCCCATTCCGCATAGATCGCTTTCGCTTGTCGGCTGAATTCCTCACCCGACAAAGACACAGAGAGCTGATAATGAACCTGTTGCACACTTGGAGCCGGCTGTGGTCCAGTGAATGCCGTGATCATCAAGGTCGATATGATAATTATTAAAACTCGCATAGCGGGTTTACTGCAATGACAAATATATCCAACGCATTTGCCAGCACAAGTGACTTAAGTCCCCGAGAAAAAAATCGTGTAGTCTGCAGACTACAGACTACTGTACGGTAGTCTCGTCTGATTCAACGCTATTCTCTGAGTGAATGTTCTCCATTTCCTCAGACTCAACAGACGCTGAACCTTTGATGTCGCCACACATAGCAGCACAATCATCTTTGCTCTTACAAGCTTTCATTTTAGCAGGTGTACAGTGCGTGTCGACACATTCGACCTGAGCATGAGCATCATCACCGTGGTGACCGCTTCCCCATACTTCGCCCAAGATCGGAGCGATAACCAGACCTACCAAACAAGTCAGCTTGATCAGGATATTCATCGATGGTCCGGAAGTATCCTTGAATGGATCTCCAACTGTATCACCGGTTACGGCTGCTTTATGAGCATCAGAACCTTTGTAGGTCATCTCTCCGTCGATCTCTACTCCTGCCTCGAATGATTTCTTGGCATTATCCCAAGCACCACCGGCGTTGTTTTGGAAGATCGCCCACATGACACCTGACACGGCAACACCTGCCATGTAAGCTCCAAGAGCCTCAGGCCCCATCAGGAAACCGATGATGATCGGGGTAACGATCGTGATCGCACCAGGCAACATCATCTCGCGAAGAGCCGCTTTAGTGGAGATGTCTACACATTTCCCATATTCCGGAGTTCCGGTACCTTCCATGATACCAGGGATCTCTTTGAACTGACGGCGTACTTCCATAACCATTTCCATGGCAGCTTTACCCACAGAACGCATAGCGAGTGCGGAAAATACTACTGGGATCATACCTCCAACGAAGAGTGCGGCAAGCACATCTGCTTTGAAGATATTGATACCATCGATGCCGGTGAAAGTCACATAGGCAGCAAAAAGTGCGAGGGCAGTCAAGGCTGCAGAAGCGATCGCAAATCCTTTCCCGATGGCTGCTGTAGTATTTCCCACTGAATCAAGAATATCCGTTCTTTCACGAACTTCTTCCGGAAGCTCACTCATTTCAGCAATACCTCCTGCGTTGTCTGCGATAGGACCAAATGCGTCAATGGCAAGCTGCATGGCTGTTGTTGCCATCATGGCACTTGCAGCGATCGCAACACCGTAGAATCCTGCCAACGCATAAGCACCCCAGATCGCACCGGCGAACATAAGAATTGGTGCGAAAGTCGAGATCATTCCGGTTGAAAGTCCGGCGATGATGTTTGTTGCAGCTCCGGTACTTGATTTTTGAACGATATCGAGAACAGGCTTTTTACCGAGCCCTGTATAATATTCTGTGAAGTACGAGATCAATCCTCCTACCGCCAGTCCAACTAGAACAGCGTAGAATACTCGCATTACAGCTATATCCTTAACTCCTTCTCCGAAGAAATTCATTTGAAGAGTCTCAGGAAGCATCCATTTGATAGCGAAGAAAGAAGCAACGGCTGTCAAGACGATAGCCGACCAGTTACCCATATTCAGAGCACGTTGTACTTCAGGTTCCTTAGCATCATTGTTCTTGATGCGGATGAACGCTGTACCAATGATCGAGAAAATGATTCCTAATCCAGCGATGAGAATAGGAAGAAGGATCGGTCCCATGCCATTGAACATATCGGTGAACTGCGAGGCTGAGCTCATATCACGGATCACATAGTTACCAAGTACCATAGCCGCAAGAACGGTTGCCACATAAGAACCGAAGAGGTCGGCTCCCATACCGGCGACGTCACCTACGTTATCTCCTACGTTATCAGCGATAGTCGCAGGGTTACGTGGATCATCCTCAGGGATACCGGCTTCTACTTTTCCTACGAGGTCAGCTCCCACGTCAGCAGCTTTTGTATAAATCCCACCACCAACACGTGCGAAGAGTGCAATTGACTCTGCACCGAGTGAGAATCCTGCCAAGGTTTCGAGAACCATGGTCATTTCAATATCGAATTTTGCATTGCCTACGAGCATCCACTCAGAGAGCAATACGAAAAGAAGGCTGAGTCCCAACACTGCGAGACCGGCAACACCAAGTCCCATAACCGTTCCTCCATTGAAAGAGACTTTCAAGGCTTGTGGCAAACTTGTGCGCGCTGCTTGAGTTGTCCTTACGTTCGCTGAAGTTGCGATTCGCATTCCAATATTTCCTGCAACTGCAGAGAAGATTGCACCGATGACGAATGCCACTACGATGAACCAATGAGTGGTCTCAACCATTGAGGATATCACACCCAGAAGGATTCCAGCGATCACTACGAATATGGCAAGGATGCGATATTCAGCGCTCAAGAAAGCAAGAGCACCTTCTTTGATGTGAACGGAAATCGTTTTCATGCGGTCTTCTCCGGCGTCTTGCTTATTGACCCACGAAGCTTTAAAGATCATCACTGCGATACCTATAAGTCCGAACAGTGGTAACAAGTAAATAAGATTCTCTCCCATTGTTGTGTCTGTTTTCTTTGAAGTCCGCGAAAATACTACAAATCCAAGCGAACTACGCAAATAAAACACGCTTAAAAATGATGGTATGGATAACTCATTTTGGGCGGTCATGTGCGAATTATTTTTCAGACGATGGGAGAATTTTGTCATGCTGTCGGAGACTGGCAACCATCGTTTACTGAAACTCTGATAAACGTCGTGGATTTTGAGGGGAATCGGGGGTAACTTGCTCTTGGGGAGGAGGAGTGGTGGACCCCGAGGATTCGTGACTGTGTCTTGAAATAGATAAAAATTCGGCCCGCAATGGCGATTGTAATCGCCTCAATATCTGCATATTAAAGCCGGAATAAACATCGCTCGTCATGAGGATTTTTCATTGGATTATTGATTTATCTTTGCGCCCCAATGAAGCACATCCGCAACTTCTGTATCATCGCTCATATCGACCATGGAAAAAGCACCCTGGCCGATCGCCTTTTGCAGGAGACCAAAACTGTTTCTGAACGGGATCTGAAAGAACAGACCCTCGATGATATGGATCTGGAGCGCGAAAGAGGGATCACCATCAAGTCGCACGCTATCCAGATGAATTACCAGCACGAAGGGCAGGAATACGTGCTTAACCTCATAGACACCCCGGGACACGTGGATTTTTCATACGAAGTTTCCCGTTCCATCGCCGCATGCGAAGGGGCACTGCTCATCGTAGATGCTGCCCAGGGAATTCAGGCGCAGACCATTTCGAATTTATATCTGGCTTTGGATCACGATCTCGTGATCATCCCTGTACTGAATAAAATGGACCTTCCCGGAGCCATGCCCGAGGAAGTGAAAGACCAGATCGAAGAACTTATCCTCTGTGATCGTGATGAGATCATTCCCGCCAGCGGAAAAACGGGCCTGGGAGTTGACAAGATCCTGGAGGCCATTGTAGATCGCATTCCTGCGCCAAAAGGTGACCCTAACGCACCGCTGAAAGCCTTGATCTTCGACTCCGTTTATAATTCTTTTCGAGGGATCATCGCTTACTTCAAAGTGATCAATGGGGAGATCAACTCCGGAGATAAAGTGAAATTCGTTCATACCGGTAAAGAATACCTCGCTGATGAGATCGGAGTACTGCGAATGAAGCAGGAACCGCGCAAAAGCATAAGTGCCGGAAATGTTGGCTATATCATATCCGGGATCAAAGAAGCCAAAGAGGTCAAAGTTGGTGATACCATTACCCATACAAATGATCCAACCAAAGAAGCCATCCAGGGATTCGAAGATGTAAAACCGATGGTTTTTGCCGGGATCTATCCGGTCGATACCGAAGACTTTGAGGATCTCCGCGATTCGATGGCAAAGCTTCAGCTCAATGATGCATCCCTTGTTTTTGAGCCTGAGTCATCCATGGCTTTGGGTTTTGGATTCCGTTGTGGATTTCTGGGAATGCTGCACATGGAGATCATTCAGGAACGATTGGAGCGTGAATTCGGGATGACCGTGATAACAACCGTACCGAACGTAAGCTACCACGCATTCGTGAAAGGATCGGAAATGGTCATCGTGAACAATCCTACCGATCTTCCTGAGCCAAACCACATCGATCATGTGGAAGAACCATTCATCAGCGCTCAAATAATCACGGCAAGTGAGTATGTCGGTGCGATCATGGGGCTCTGCATGGAGAAGCGTGGCGTTTTGAAGAATCAGGTATACCTCACTACCAACCGGGTAGAACTAGTATTCGAGATGCCAATGGCTGAGGTCGTTTTTGACTTTTACGACAAACTCAAATCCATATCAAGAGGTTATGCGTCATTCGATTACCATCCGATCGAGTATCGCGACTCGCACTTGGTCAAACTCGACATCCTGTTGAACGGCAAGCAGGTGGATGCTCTCAGCGCTATCATTCACCGCGATAAAGCGTACGAATACGGGAAGAAGATCTGCGTAAAGCTCAAAGAACTCATCCCGAAGCAGCAGTTCGAGATCGCCATCCAAGCTGGTATAGGTTCTAAGATCATTGCACGCGAAACGATCAAAGCGATGCGGAAAGACGTCACGTCAAAATGTTATGGTGGTGATATCACCAGAAAGCGTAAACTCCTCGAAAAACAGAAAGCAGGTAAGAAACGTATGCGTCAGGTAGGAAGTGTGGAGATCCCACAATCTGCTTTCATGGCCGTCCTCAAGATCAACGACTAGGCAGCGAAGCTGCCAGCTATTAGCTATTTGCTATTAGCATCTTACTTGAGACTCTAATCATTTTGCAAGCCTAGCTAGATGCTAAATGCTAGAAGCCAGAGCTATTCAAACCCGGCTTCCTTCAACAAGCCCAGATCCAACCAATTGGCAATAGCTTGTCGGTTGTTCACGATCAACAACCGCTTCTGGTCGAAGTCATTGGTGATATTGCCGAGTTCGATGTAAACCGTTGACGGTTTTGACTCGCGCAACATGAAAAGATTACGCGTTTTGACCACACCCCGGTATTCCCGATCTTTTTGATGCTCCGCGTATTTGTCCTTAATGGTTGTCAACATGGTATTCGCCAGTTTCTCCCCGACCTGCGATCCTTCGTAGTGGTAGAAAAAGATATCGATCTTCTGCCCTTCTGACCTCGAATCCACATGGATCGTGACCATTCGCTGTTGAACAGCATCGTTTTTATGCTTGTCATACAGCTTGTTGACGGTATTCACCCTCTGTCGCAATCGTGCCACTTGATTTAGCGGTATCGCTTTGTTATAGTAACAACGCTCATCCTTATCCATTTCCAAATATTCCGTGTCCCGGATCCCATCGTCCCGGTCTCGGGTGATCATATATACAGTGGCTCCATGACTGATAAGATTCCTGGCGAGTCTTATTGTGACGTCATACGCATATTCATCTTCACAAAGGAAATGGCCGTCCTTTTTGGTCATAGCTCCCGGATCCGGGCCACCGTGCCCACTCACGAGATAGTATACATGACCCTTTAAGCGTTCATCACTAACTGTGACATTCTTGTGCTCTTCACCAAATATCGGGATCACGGTAGTATATGGCTTGAAACCTTCAACCGCTTGTCCGCAATACAATTCATGAAAAGGCACCCACAGGATGTTGTCCTTCCTGTAATCGGCATCCTTTATGCCTTTCTTGACCAATTGCTCATTGAAATATTGAATGCGCACGGCTTTTTCATAATCCTCGTCACCGATCGTGGAACGAATGGATGTTCCATTGTACGTGTACACCTTTATTGGAAGAACATACTTCCTGTCCAGCATGAGGAAATCAGTAGGCCCCATCCCATTCAAGGTCAAAAAAGAATCCATGTTGCAGGCATTTTCTGCCAGACCGTAACGCGTGAGTAAGGAATGTATTCCGTCGCCTCGTTGGACTTCCGATTTGAGATTGTCGGCAGCTACCGAAGAACTCGAAAAAATGAAGAGATATAATGCAGTGAGTAGTACAGTTCTAATTCGTCCAGCCATATTTCCCAATGAGTGGGACGAATTTAAAATCACCGTGTTCGGTGCGTCGGTATTTATTATCAACAAGGCGTTCAATGAGTACCATTTTTTGGAAGCTCTGATCACCTACCGGTAAGACCAGTCGCCCCCCTGTCTTCAATTGTACCTTCAAATGTTCTGCCAGATCCGGTGCTGCCGCTGTGACAATGATACCATCAAAGGGACCTTTTGACGGTAAGCCCACTGTTCCATCACCTAGAAAAACGTTCACCGGGTATCCGCATTCCTTCAACTTTTCTGCAGCACTTCGGAACAACTCCTCTACTCTTTCGATCGAATAGACTTCTGCTCCCATGGCACTTAAAACCGCAGCCTGATATCCCGAACCCGTACCGATCTCAAGTACTCTGGCTCCGGGCTTTAAGGCCAGTAACTGTGTTTGAAACGCTACGGTGAATGGTTGTGAAATGGTTTGCCCCCCTTCTATTGGAAATGCAGCATCGTCATATGCTTTGGACCAGAATGCCTCCGGGAAGAAAAAGTGACGAGGCACACTTAACATAGCCTGAATCACCCTTTCATCCGTAATTCCCTTTGACTGAAGGGATTCGACTAATCTCTTTCGCTGTCCTTTATACTTGTATGAATCTTCCAAAGTGTAGATTTTAGCATACAACCAATGAAAACATTATTTGTGTCTGCCTCAATGAATGGTCGTAATTCGTAACCGTCGTTCGATGCAAATAAATTCAAAATCGCTGAACATTGGTATTGTCGGCAAGGGCAATTACGGGGAAGAAACCTTCCGCCCCCTGATCGACAAAGGCATGATCGGATTATGCTGTGGTCTGTTCAGTCATTCATTTCACGACATTATACCTCTCAGAAGCTACGAAGAGCTTGAAGACGCTGTTGATGCTGTCTTGATCCTCGATCCTGAATATTGCACATTCAACACTATTAGCGACCTCATG
>VMDK01000034.1 GCA_008080835.1 Sphingobacteriia bacterium
ATGAATAACAACTTCCAACATTTGGGAACGACTCACATGACTGCATGGCTCAATGGTCCTCCTACTGGACTGACCAGTGACCATAATAATTTCAGCGGACCAGCAATATTTATGACCGGCGGATCGGGTTACACAACTCTGGCAGCATATCAAACGGCTTCAGGACTTGATGGGAACTCTATGGACATCAACCCGAAGTACACTTCGGCCACTGATCTTCACGTCAACAACCCATTCCTCCACGAAGAAGGAACCAACGTAGGAGTAACTCATGACATCGATAACGATACGCGTGACAATCCACCTACGATCGGTGCTACAGAGATCGATCCTGACGTCAATATCCTGAGCGTAACTTCAGATACGATCTGTGGACACGACAGAGGCGATGCAACGATCACGGTGACGATCAAGAATGATGGTGACATCACTTTCACCGACATTCCTTTGAGCTACACAGTGGACGGAGGTACTGCCGTGAATGATGTGTTCAGCGGACCGATCGTACCTGGTGCAACAGTCACTGAGACACTCACCAACAAGATCCCTATGCAGGGAATGGCAGATTACACCATCAAGATCTGGGCGAATCAACCGGATGTGAACCACAGCAACGATACGGCTACAGGTTCTACTCCTTACTGGCCTTATCCTGTGAACGGATTCACCCATAAGGATACTTGTTATCAGGATGTAACACAGTATACAAATACAAGCACAGTCTCCAGCGGAAGCATAGTTAGCTACTCCTGGAACTTTGGTGATGGAAACTCTTCATCGATGACCGATCCAACCAACAAGTACGCGAATAGCGGAAGCTATACCGTGACTCTGGCTTCAGTGTCAAACAATGGTTGTGTGGATACGATGACAGGTGTCGTGAATATAATGACTGAGCTTCTCCCAGGAAGCATCGATACACCACAGACCATCTGCTACGACTTCGCTCCTATGATGCTTCGCTCTGTGGCAGATGCTTCGCAAAGTGCAGGAAACTATCAGTACCAGTGGCAAATGTCTACTGACAATACCACATGGAGTGATATCACAGGTGCAAATGCTACCACATATGCTCCTGGTCAATTGACCACCACCACATACTACAGAAGAGCGGTCACCACATCTATTGGATGCGGACCTAAGTACACTGCCTCCGTCAAGATCACGGTCTACGACGAGTTGATGGCAGGTAGTATCGGTACGGCTCAGGATATCTGCTACAACACTAAAATGGCAGGTCTCACTCAGCTCACCGCACCAACTGGTGGTGACGGTACATGGACTTATCGTTGGGAGAAATCCACCAACAATTCTACCTGGTCAGTGATCAGTGGAGCTACAGCTTCTACGTACACAGATCCGAATAACCTCACAACTTCTACCTGGTATCGCCGTGTGGACATTGGAGGAAGCAATTGTGGTGAAGTCACCACGAATTCAGTGAAGATCAATGTATATGATCCTCTGGTAGCAGGAGATGTTGGACCGGGGCATGAGTCTTGTCCGAACACTGCTCCTGATCAAATTGGAGTGACAACTGCACCAACAGGTGGAGATGGTACTTACACTTACCAATGGCAGGAATCAACCAACAAAACTACCTGGACGGATATTTCCGGTGAGACCGGAACGACCTACCAGGAAGGTGTTCTCACTCAAACGATGCACTATCGCTTGAAGGTGACGTCTGGTTCCGGTTGTGGAACGAGATACAGCAAAGTAGCGACCATAGCTATGGCCGCAGTGCCTAAAGCGAGCTTTGCCGCATCTAATCACTGTTTCAACGACATCGTTCCTATCACGAACTTCTCAACGATCAAGAAAGGTTCGATCACGAAGTACTTCTGGGATTTCAACGATGGAAATGTGTCGGCTGATAAGAAGCCAACTCACCAATACCAAACAGATGGAACGAAAACCATCAAGCTGGTAGTAACTTCTAACATCGGTTGTACCGATAGTACAGAGCGTACGTTGAAGGTGTCGAATATCCCGACTCCTGAGTACTCTTACTTCTACGATTGCGATGTTGACTCGCTGCGATTCAAGAACACTACTTCTGTGAATTGTGGTAAGATCAACGCATTCTATTGGGACTTCGGTGATGGAAGCTCTTCCACGCAGCAGAACCCAACTCATAAATATGCAACTTCAGGTACTTACAATGTGAAGATGAAGATCTTCCTGCCTGGTGGATTCATTGACTCATTGACTAAGCAAGTCAGTCAGTACGACAGATCAACAGCGTCATTCACCACTCAGGATGTTTGTTTTGGCGAAGACGTGAAATTCACGAACACTTCTCAGAATGCTGTATCCTACGAATGGGATTTCGACGACAACAACTTGTCTAAACTCTCAAGCCCAAGTCACTTCTACCGTGTAACCGGTAAATACAAAGTGAAGTTGAGAGCATACGACGGAAATGGTTGTTACAATGAGTTCACATCGACTGTTACAGTGAAAGTGAAGCCGGTCGCTTACTTCACGACGGATGACCGTTGCGATGGCGACAGTGTACCTTTCTTTAACGGAACTACATATGCTCACACATATTCATGGGATTTTGGAGACAATAACACAACTACAGTTCGCCAGCCAAAGCACTTGTATGCTGCCGATGGCAAGTACGACGTGACTCTCTATGCATTCAATAACAATGGATGTAAGGATACGTCTTACGGAACTGTGAACGTTTGGGATCTTCCAACTGCATCATTCAACGTAGCGGATGAGTGTGACGGTGAAACCGTGACATTCAACAACACTTCTACTATGGTGAATCAGTATGACTGGACCTTCGGCGACGGTCAGACTTCTACCGGAAGAACTCCAACTCACGTATATTCTAAAGCAGGAACGTATACCGTAAATCTGACCATTACTACTACAGAGGGTTGTGCTGACAAGGCTACTGAGACGGTCAGGATCTATGATAACCCTGTTGCCGACTTCAGCGCTCCGGATGTATGTCTTGGAAACGCTACTTCATTCACCAACAACAGTACGTTGGCAAGCGGAAGCATGTCGTACAGCTGGAACTTCGGTGATGGAAATTCAAGCACTGCATCTAACCCAAGCCACACATATAGCGCTGCCGGAACGTACACGGTAACGCTGCAAGTGAATGCACCGGGTGGATGTATGGATGTGATGAGCAAAACAGTGAAAGTTAAGATCCAGCCAGGTGCAGGATTCTCAGCGAACACTGTTTGTGAAGGAACTGCAACGTCATTCACCAACAGCTCAACAAATGCGAATCGATACATGTGGTCATTCGGCGATGGTAATACCAGCGGCGATACAGATCCACGTCATCAATATGCAGCGGCAGGAACCTATACGGTAACTCTGAAGGCTATGAACGCAAACGGTTGTGAAAGCACCACTACAGGTACTGTAACAGTCAATGCGATGCCAACTGCAGGATTCTATGCTTCTACGGTCTGTGAAGGAAATGCGACGCAGTTCACCAACAGCAGTTCGGTTTCGAGTGGAACCATGAGTTACAGTTGGAACTTTGGTGATGGAAACTCAAGCACAAGTGCTTCTCCATCTCATACCTATGCAGCTGCCGGAACGTACACTGCGATCCTGACCACCACGGCTAATGGATGCGAGTCCAAAGCAAGTGCTCAGGTTACAGTGAATGTTACTCCGGATGCCGACTTCACGCACACCAACGTATGTGACGGTGAGTCAGTCAACTTCTCGAACCGCAGTTCAAACGCTGATAGCTACTCCTGGAACTTTGGAGATGCAAGCAGCAGTACTGCAGTTTCTCCGAGTCACAAATACGCTTCTGCAAGCACGTATACTGTTCAGTTGACTGCTTCTACGAACCAAGGTTGTAGCGATAGCCGCTCAGCCAGCGTGGTAGTTTATGCGAAGCCTACTGTTGCATTCTCGCAGAACAATGAATGTGTTGGAAATGCGATGAGCTTCACAAATACCAGTTCTTCAGGAACGTATTACTGGGAATTCGGTGATGGAGGAACAAGCACTGCTATGAGTCCAAGCCACACCTATAGCAAGTCAGGTAGATTCAACGTACGTTTGATCGTTACCAACGCGTTTGGTTGTGAGTCTGAACTTACACAAGCGGTAACGGTACATCCGAATGCGAAACCTTCATTCACTGCATCTGAAGCTTGTCTTGGTTCGGCTACATCATTCACGAATACGACTACAGGAGCAACTTCTTACAGTTGGGCCTTTGGAGATGGAAACAGTAGTACAGCAGCCTCACCTACGCACACGTATGGAGCAAGTAGATCATATGTGGCAGTGCTTACCGCGACTACGGCTAATGGTTGTGTAAGCGTCTGGTCTGAATCTGCTGTGGTACATGCGAATCCATCTGCGTCTTTCTCTGCCAGTGACGTGTGTCTCGGCAACATGATGTCGTTCACGAATACATCGAGTACTGGTGCAAGTTCATGGAACTTCGGAGACGGATCGACCAGCAGGTTGAACAACCCGAATCATATGTACGCTTCTGCAGGAACATATAACGTGAGCCTACAGGTTACGAATGAGAACGGTTGTCAGGCTACTTACAGTCGTAACGTGACTGTGAATGCGCTCCCAACAGCGTCATTCACAAGTACCGCACTGTGTACTGGATCTGATGCATCATTCTCGAATACGTCTACCGGAGCTTCCAGCTACAGCTGGAGATTCGGCGATGGCAACTCGAGTACGACTGCAAGTCCAACGCATAACTACGCGAAAGCAGGCAAATACTCTGTACAACTTACTGCTACTTCTAGTGAAGGTTGTTCTAGCTCTGCACAAAGCATCGTAACGGTCTACACAGCACCTGTTGCTGACTTCATGGCCGATGGTGTTTGTGAAGGTCTCGCAACACGCTTTACCAATATGAGTACTGCTGCAGCTTCATCTGCCTGGAACTTCGGTGACGGCAATAACAGCAACAATGTGGTACCAACACATACCTATGCAAGCTTCGGTAGCTACAATGTCACCCTGAAGGTCAGAAACCTGATCGGATGTGAGGACGAGCTGACCAAGGCAATAGATGTGTACGCGAATCCAACCGCAAGCTTCACGGCAGCAAACGGATGTGAAGGAGATGCCTTGACATTCACCAACACATCTACAGGTGCTGCGTCAAGCATGTGGGCGTATGGAGATGGTAACACAAGCAATGGAACGGACGGTTCTAATACCTACAGTGGTAACGGAACTCGAACGATCACATTGACCGTTACTTCAGCCAATGGTTGTAGAGATATGGCACAGCAGAGTATCGAGGTCTACAAACGTCCGTTTGCGGCATTTGTGATCAGCAATACTTGTGAAGGTGACCTGACCAAGTTTGTGAATACTTCTCTGAATGGAAGCAGCTATAGCTGGGACTTCGGTGATGGTGCAAACAGCACGATCGCGAACCCAACACATCAGTACGCATCCAGCGGTTCTTACACAGCTTCACTTACTGTGAACAATTCGAACTGTTCTGATACGTACAACATGCCATTCAGCATCAACCCTGCTCCGGATGCAGGCTTCACATTCAACAAAGTACACCGCGATGTGGACTTCATCCCGAATAGCACTACCAACATCACTAAGTACGAATGGAACTTCGACGACGGTTCTACATCCAATGAAGAGTCACCAAGCCATT
This sequence comes from Sphingobacteriia bacterium, assembly GCA_008080835.1. Lineage (GTDB taxonomy): Bacteria > Bacteroidota > Bacteroidia > NS11-12g > UBA9320 > VMDK01. The sequence goes on from VMDK01000034.1 coordinate 5,654, forward strand.
ACTATGGCAGAGCGATCACACAAGTATTCAATGTGTGCTTGCGAGTGACAGATGCGGGAGGATGTTCTGCAGAATCATGCAGCGATGTCAGAATTGATATCGTAGGTGTGAAAGATGTGTCCATCGAAGGATTGGAGATCTATCCAAACCCAACTTCAGGCGTACTGAACATCGAAGTTGCTCATAGCTCTCCTGAGCTGTCGATCACATTGGTTGACATGCTTGGTAAAACAGTTCGAGTAATTCCTACAGAATACGGTGTGCAGCGCTACAGCGCTGATATCAGCGACTTGGCAGAAGGTGTATACCTTGTGAAGGTAGTTGATGGCACTAAAGAAACTTCTCAGCGAATCATACTGAGCAAGTAATTCTCATAATCACTAGAAGAGGGGCCTTTCGAGGCCCCTTTTTTTATGCTGTCAATTTCGTTCCATTCTCTTTTTCTTTGCACCGCTTTGGATAAAGACAAACTCAACCCGTACATTTCCGGAACCGGTCTGGTGCTGACCACCGCAGAGACGATCTTGTTATTCGTCTATGATCTTATGGACCTCACCTTCGGGATCGCCCTGATTGTCATGTTCGCTCTTTTAATTTGGAACATCAGGAAAACGGTTCACATGACCTTGGCTTTTGCGAGTGCGGTCGGATGGATGATCATTGCCATTTACAACTTTCCACAGGCTTCGGAAGTAACTCGGATCTGGGAATTCAGTGATTTCTTACCTGCACTGGTCTGTGCACTGAACTTTGCGCTTGGAGCCTGGATGTACGTCTATAATAGAGTTCGCTGGTGAATTTCAGCGGATGTGCTAACACGGGGCACTAGGATCGAAGCTCGAAATTCTCTCCGAGGTATACCTTTCTAACGCGCTCATCCTGAGCAAGTTGTTCCGCAGTTCCATCCATGAGAATTCGTCCTTCGAAAAGGAGATACGCACGATCGGTAATACTCAACGTCTCGTGCACGTTGTGGTCGGTGATCAATACACCGATATCGCGTTTTACAAGCTGAGATACGATCGATTGAATGTCTTCTACCGCGATGGGGTCCACACCTGCGAAGGGCTCATCCAGAAGTATGAATTTAGGATCGGCTGCAAGGGCCCTGGCAATTTCAGTTCTTCGACGCTCTCCACCGGAAAGTACGTTACCGAGATTCTTTCGCACTTTGTGCAAATTGAATTCGCCGATCAGTTCCTCGACCTTATCATTCTGCTCCGATTTCGATTTTCCGGCCAATTCCAATACAGCCCGGATATTATCTTCCACACTCAGTTGTCTGAAAACACTGGCTTCCTGCGGCAAATAGCCAATCCCGCGACGTGCACGACGGTACATAGGAAGTTTGGTCAGATCTTTATCGTCGAGATAGACATGTCCCGCATCCGGCTTGATCAAACCAACGACCATATAGAAGGTCGTCGTTTTACCGGCACCGTTGGGTCCGAGTAGTCCAACGATCTCTCCTTGTTCTACTTCAATGCTGACTTCATTGACGACTTTTCGTTTTCGGTACTGCTTGACGAGATTTTCGGCGCGAAGTTTCATGACTTATCAACGCGCAAAGGTACGTTCTATTTGATACGAAATATTTTCTTTTGTCGTTGGAACCTTATATTTGTCACGCTTGAATTCACGCATATGAAAGGTATTCTGAAGTCTTTATTCGTCGTTTTTTGCGCAGCACTCATGGCAGTTCCTGCCAGCGCTCAGGTCTATTTGGGACCAAGAGCCGGAGTGAACCTCGCTAGTGTATCAACAAACCAAGGTGGAGTCGAAACTGATTTTCACATGGGAATTTGCGGCGGACTCAGCTTTCGCTGGCAGATCATGAAGCGTTTATCCATACAAATGGAAGCGTTGTACTCTCAAATGGGCGTAGTCAGCACCCAACAGCTTCAAGCTGGAGACGTGGTGACAACCATCGAGTCGACTTCATACCTCGACTATGTTCAGGCGCCTTTGTTGCTGAACTATGTAATTCCACTGAAGCCGGAATCTTTGATCCCGTATCGAGTTAAAGAATCCTTCTCTTCGATACATCTCTATGCAGGTGGCTTCTTCGGTTATGGACTGGGAGCAGCTTCTGAGACTCAAACCACGATCAACAACAATGACGGTACACCTGCTCAGGTTACTACAGGAGCAAAAGCCGATATCCCATCTGATAACTTCAACCCGATCGATTTCGGTGCGATGGCCGGTCTCGGCATCTCATTCCGATTGGACGAAGCAGATAAGCATCGTGTTGGTATAGATGGCAGGTATTTGATGGGCTTCTCCAACACGAGCAAGGTAGATGGTGTAACAGAAACCAACAGTGCGATCCAAGGCTCTATCATCTATTCGATGAAATTGACCAAGCGCACAGTGCGCCACATCAACTAAGACATTCATTGTTTCCAATGAAAAAGGAGATCTTTTCCGATCTCCTTTTTTTACATCCGATCCCGGATCAGGTCCCAAACCATCGCAGATTCGTAACCTTTGCGAATGAGGTGGTCTGCGATCTTTCGCTTCCGGACATATGCATTGGACTCCTTGAGCTTCTTGTCGTGTGCTTCCAGCAAGTCCAACAGCTTTTGGTCGTATTGCTTGTCATCGATCTCTTCCAAACCTAGTCGGATACATGGTTCACTTACCTTTTTTACCTTAAGCTGCCGAATGATCTTATTGCGTCCCCAGTTATTGTAAAGGAACTTACCTCTAACGAAGGCCCTTGCGAATCGCTCTTCGTTGAGGTATCCCTGCAGGATCAGCTCACTCATGATCTCGTCCACATCACTCGTGTGAAGGCCATAATCATAAAGTCGCTGTTGCACTTCACTCTGACATCGTTCCCTGTATGCGCAGAACCTACCAATGAGCTCCCTGGCTTCTTTCGGAGTATATTTCTTTTTGGTGCGTTGAACAGGCATAGAGATGAGCAAATGTAATTCCTTCAAAAGAGCTCCGAAAAGCACTTCTCGTTCTTTTACCTTTGCGTCGTGTACACGACAGGTGAGATAGCAACTATTGTGGGAGGGGAGCTCAAAGGTGATGCTTCGCTGCGCGTAGAGCATTTTTTGCATGACTCTCGAAGAGTACTTATTCCTGCCAATTCAGCGTTCCTTGCATTTTCGGGTCAGGCTCACGATGGCCACAGGTACGTGAAGGATCTTTCCAGAAAAGGAGTAGGTACCTTCATCGTGCAAAGATTCGTTGAACTCGAAGGAGAGCATACCTGTCAGATCAAGGTGTCGAACGTGCTCGAAGCCCTTCACAGTCTTGCCGCACATCATCGCCAACGATTCGATATTCCCGTAGTGGGTATCACAGGTAGTAACGGAAAGACCATTGTGAAGGAATGGGCTTATCAGCTCTTGCATACCGACCTGAATATCGTCCGAAACCCTCGTTCGTGGAACAGTCAGGTTGGGGTTCCACTGAGCGTCCTTCAAATTCGCCCGGAACACCAGGTTGCCATTTTCGAGGCAGGCATAAGCACCACGGGAGAGATGGAACGTCTTCAGAAGGTCATTCAACCGACCATTGGCGTATTCACGAATATCGGTGATGCCCATGCCAGTGGATTCAACTCGCAGGAAGATAAGATCAGAGAGAAGCTGAAGCTATTTGAAAATGTAGGTAAACTGATCTACCATGAACAAGAAGGAGCATTGTCCGAGCATATCAGAGCATTCGTTGCCCAACATTCGGATATCACTCCCTTGTCCTGGACTTTCGATCATGATACGGAAGCGGAATACCATTTTGATAAGAACATTTTTGCCTATCGTGACGAAGCAGGAGCGGAGAACAGTGCTCATGCTTTGGCGATTTGCCATTCACTGGCAGAATTTCACAGCAAGCGCGAATACGGGTTGATGGAGCTCACGCCCATCGACATGCGTTTGAATCATCGTACCGGAGTGAACAATTGTTCACTCGTTTGCGACTACTACAATTCCGACCTCCGATCGCTGGAAGTGGCACTCGACTGGATGGAGATGTCGCATGGGTCACGCAGCAAGACTGTGGTGCTGTCTGATATACTTCAAAGTGATCTCAAAGGAGAACACCTCTACGGTCGGATCAGACAGATGCTGGCGGAGCATGGTGTCGATCGTTTGATCGGAATAGGTCAGGATATTTCTGCCAACCGCGCTCAATTTGATGGGATGTCGACGAGCTTTTTCCTAAGTACCGACGAATTCCTGGCGAAGACGTCCATTTTCGAATTCGACGCAGAGACGATCCTGCTCAAAGGTGCCCGTCCATTCCGATTCGAGCGCATCGAGCGATTCCTGGAGGAACAAGTGCACAGCACCCATTTGGAGATCGATCTGAATGCGATGCTGCACAATTTGAATCACTACCGTGCCATGCTCAAGCCAAATACGAAACTCATGGCTATGGTAAAGGCATTGTCGTACGGCAGTGGCGGACACGAAGTAGCTAGATTTCTCGAGTTCAACGGGGTGGATTATTTGGCTGTAGCCTATGCAGATGAAGGGATACAGCTTCGCAAAGATGGCGTTTCCAAGCCCATTATGGTGATGAATCCCGAAGCTGCTGCGTTTCCTTCCATGTTGGAATATAGCCTCGAACCAGAGATCTATTCACTGGAACTTCTTCATTCCCTTACGTTGGAAGCAGAGAGCTTTGGAGCTCCTTCCATAGGTATCCATGTGGAGCTCAATACAGGAATGAACCGTTTGGGATTTGATGAAGATTCCATCCCCCAGTTGCGCGAATACCTGACCAACGACTCTTCTCTGGTTGTGAAAAGTGTATTCAGTCATTTGACGTCAAGCGATATGCCGGGACATGATCGATATACCCTTGAACAGATCGAGCAATTTGATAAGCTCTACGACACATTGTGCGAGGGAATGACCATGAAGCCACTCAAGCACATAGCGAATTCCGCAGGAATTCTGCGGTTTCCGCAATCTCAGTATGATATGGTCCGCTTGGGTCTTGGCTTATACGGTATTGACCCTTCCGAAAGCATCAACAATGAGCTCCAGGTGGTCGGAACGCTCAAGTCCCGGATCTCACAGCTTCGCAGAGTAAAGGCCGGCGATCCGATCGGATATGCGAGGAATTCTGTGGCAGAGAAGGATCGGGATATTGCTGTGGTCGCTATAGGATATGCTGATGGCTTGAATAGACTGCTGAGCTGTGGCAAAGGGTATTTTGTCATAAATGGTCATCGAGCGCCGATCGTAGGGAATATCTGCATGGACATGACCATGTGTGATGTCACCGGAATACAGTGTAGTGCAGGTGATGAAGTGATCGTTTTCGGAGATGATCCGGATATCACGGAAATGGCTAAAACGCTCGACACGATCCCTTACGAGATACTCACTTCTGTTTCTCACAGAGTGAAGCGCGTCTTTACTCAGGAATGATCCTAAACAGCTACTGGAGCACTGATTCTAGGATGCGGATCGTAGTTGATCAGCTTGAAATCCTCGTAATCAAAATCATACAGGTCCTTGATCTCCGGATTTACCCATAATTTGGGGTATGGGCGAGGTTCTCGGCTAAGTTGTTCCTCCACCTGAGCACGATGATTACTGTAGATGTGCGCATCACCGAAGGTATGAACGTACTCTCCAGGTTCCAACCCGGTCACCTGAGCCATCATAACTGTTAGCAAGGCATAAGATGCAATATTGAACGGTACACCGAGGAACAGATCGGCACTTCTTTGATACAACTGGCAACTCAATTTTCCGTCGGCCACAAAGAATTGAAACAAACAGTGACATGGACTGAGCGCCATTTTCGGAAGGTCCCCAACGTTCCATGCATTGACCAATATTCGGCGGCTATCCGGGTTGTTCTTGATGAGGTCTAACGCCACAGCGATCTGATCAATGGTAGAGCCATCCGCAGCTTCCCAACTTCTCCATTGCTTTCCATAAACCGGACCCAGATCCCCATTCTCATCGGCCCATTCATTCCAAATGCGAACGCCGTTGTCGGTCAGGTATTTGATATTCGTGTCCCCTTTCAGGAACCACAGCAGTTCGTAGACAATCGATTTGAAATGCACCTTCTTTGTGGTGATCATTGGGAAGTTCTCGCTCAGATCAAAGCGAAGCTGACCACCAAAATAGCTGGATGTACCCGTTCCTGTGCGGTCACCTTTTTGGGTGCCGTTCTCAAAAACGTGTCTCAGGAAGTCTTCATATTGCTGCATGATGCTTCAAAGGTCGGGGAGTAAGGGCGTTTCTTTTCAACAAAATTTGAACCTTAATTGTTAGCTTTGCCGACGAATAGCGAACAATGGCAGTAGCAGTAAAATTACCGAAGATGAGTGACACCATGGAAGAAGGTGTGCTCGTATCATGGCAGGTGAAAGTAGGAGATACCGTTAAACCCGGTGATATTCTCGCCGAGGTGGAGACCGACAAGGCTACAATGGATCTCGAGAACTACGAAAAAGGAGATATCCTGCACTTGAATGTAGAAGAGGGAAGCACCATTCCGGTAGATGGCGTTATAGCTGTGATCGGGAAGAAAGGGGAGGACTTTAAAGCCGTCCTCGAAAAGGCAGAGGCAGCGGCCACAGTTTCAGCCGGCGATGCTTCACCTGAACCGGTGGAGGAAGCTCCTGCTCCTGTTGCACAGCCCGAAGCCAAGACTGCTCCTGCACCAACACCTGCTCCTGTTACGCCGATCGTATCCAGCAATGGAAATGGCCGCATAAAAGCATCTCCTCTTGCAAAGAAATTAGCAGAGGATAAAGGAATTGACATCAGCCAGGTTCCCGGTTCAGGGGATGGCGGACGCGTGGTAAAACGCGATATTGAGAATTATACTCCTGCTGCAGGATATACTTCAGGTGTTGAATCTTACATCGACATTCCGGTCTCTCAGATGCGAAAGACCATCGCCCGCAGATTGGGTGAAAGCAAGTTTACCGCTCCACACTTCTACCTCACCATGGAATATCGCATGGATAATGCGGTGGAGGCGAGAAAGCAGATGAACGAATACAGTGATGTTAAGATCAGCATGAACGACATCATTGTGAAAGCATGTGCGATCGCATTGAGAAAGCATCCTATGGTCAATGCAAGTTGGTTGGGTGATGTGATCCGACAAAATCACCATGTACATGTGGGTGTAGCAATGGCGGTCGATGAAGGACTTCTGGTCCCGGTAGTTCGATTTGCAGATAATAAGCCGCTTTCTGAGATCAGTGCTGAAGTGAAAGAATACTCCGGTAGGGCCAGGGAGAAAAAACTTCAACCAACGGATTGGGAAGGAAATACGTTCACAGTTTCCAATCTGGGAATGTTCGGAATTGAGGAATTCACGGCCATCATCAACCCACCCGACAGCTGCATCTTGGCTGTTGGAGGAGTGAAGGAGACCGTAGTTGTGGAGAATGGTGAGATGAAGCCGGGTAAGGTCATGAAAGTGACTCTTTCCTGCGACCACAGAGTGGTTGATGGAGTTACAGGAAGCAAATTCCTGCTCACTCTCAAGGAACTTCTCGAGAATCCTGTGAACCTTCTGGTTTAACGATCGATTTCTTTTGGAATTCAATGGCCGAAGAAGGATCACCTTTGCAAGCGTGAAAATTCTTCGTTTTTTTAGTTCCAATTATATTACCTATACTTGCTCCGCGAGAGCATTCTGCCCTCGACCATTTTTCAAGTGTTTTCTCGTCTGATAAGTCGTTGTTAATTCTTGAAGATATTTAATCAAGTATTCAATCTATTCTAACCCCATTCTTTGATGTACGACATCATAGCTTTAAACGGTAAACTCGTTTCAGAACTGCGAGAAATAGCCGACGAAATGAAAGTCAACCATAAAGGGTTGAAAAAACAGGACCTTATTTACAAGATCCTCGAAGAACAAGCGGTGAACCCACCGAAAAAACAAAACGCACCCAAGCATGACGACAAAAGAGCTTCAAATAGCGAAGGATCTTCTGATAACTCAGGTCAACGACAACGCGGAAATCATTCCAAAGAGAATTCTTCCAATTCAGACAACAACGATGCACGTCCAAGACGTCAGCGCCGTGTGAATCCTGAGAACGAAGGCCAAAACCCTCGTGAGGACAAAGGACAAAAAGATCAGAACGATCAAAAGGATCAGGGCGAACGCAGAAATACACGTTCGAACTCTGATCAGAATAAGCGAGATAATAATCGCGACAACAACCGTGATAGTAACCGCGACCAGAATCAAAATAACGACAAGCGACAACCACGTGCAAAAAATGAGCGCAACGACAGGAATGATCGTAACGACAGGAATGATCGTAACGACAGGAATGACCGAGGACGAGAGCGTGATCCCGAAGCACAAAAAAGACGCGAGATCAAGAACGCATTGATCAATTTCCTGGAGAAGGATGGTTTGGTTACTGCGCAAGGAGTTTTGGAAACCATCCAGGACGGATATGGGTTCCTGCGCTCAGCAGACTACAATTATCAGCCATCTCCGGACGATGTGTACATTTCTCCGGCACAGGTAAAATCATTCGGACTTCGCACGGGTGACGTGGTGGAAGGAACCATCCGTCCGCCGAAGGAAGGCGAGAAATACTTCGCCATGATCAAGGTGGCGAAGATCAACGGTAAATCACCGGAGGTCGTGCGCGATCGTGTTTCATTCAAGCACCTCACACCGCTGTTTCCGGATGAGAAGTTCAACCTGGAATACGATCGAGGTAACTACTCTACGCGTATCATAGACTTGGTCACACCGATCGGTAAAGGACAGCGTGGTTTGATCGTGGCACAGCCAAAAACGGGTAAGACGAATCTCTTGAAGGATGTGGCTAACGCCATTTCCAAGAATCATCCGGAAGTATATATGATCATTCTCCTGATCGATGAGCGTCCGGAAGAAGTGACCGACATGGCTCGAAGCGTAAAAGCGGAGGTTGTGGCGTCCACTTTCGATGAGCCGGCCGACAAGCACGTGAAGTTGGCCAACATCGTCCTGGAGAAAGCCAAGCGAATGACCGAATGCGGTCACGATGTAGTGATCCTTCTAGATTCCATCACCCGTCTGGCTAGAGCCTACAACACCGTACAGCCCGCATCCGGAAAGATCCTCAGTGGTGGTGTGGATGCCAATGCACTGCACAAACCGAAGCGATTCTTCGGAGCAGCGAGGAATATCGAGAATGGTGGTTCATTGACGATCATTGCTACGGCTCTGACCGATACCGGATCCAAGATGGACGAGGTCATCTTCGAAGAGTTCAAGGGTACGGGTAACATGGAGCTCCAACTCGATCGTAAGCTCAGTAACAAGCGTATCTTCCCTGCTATTGATATTGTCAGCAGCTCCACTCGTAGAGAGGATCTTCTCCTAGATAAGCAGGCGATGCAGAGACTCTGGGTACTACGCAACTATCTGGCCGATATGAATTCAGAAGAGGCCATGAATCTCATGCTCAAGCAAATACAGGGTACTCGCGACAACGCCGAATTCCTGATGGCGATGAATGGCTAAGCACGAGTGAGGTCCCTGAGCCTGTCGAAGGGATCGAATGTGGCGTTACTGCTCAAAAACTACACTGTCTGTAGTCTTTAGGCGCAGCCGCTGACTACGGACTAGACTACAAAGGAGTAACCGCTTCTCTCAACCGCTGACGACTTCGCACTGTAAGTAAAGACTTTATTCTTGCCGTATCACGAATCGAACAGGCTCATACACTTCGCAATCAAGAACGATACCTGCGAAGTAATAGCCGGTCTTCCAAGATGATGTGTCAATCGAGACCGTGGTATTGTCCTTGCGAAGTTCCTTGCAATAGATCAGTCGACCCTGCAGGTCAGTGATCTCGAGCATACCACCTTTTGCGCTTGAACAATCAATGGAGATCTGAGTCTTGCCCGGATTTGGATAAACTTTGATCCCGTAGTTTTTCTTCGATGGAAGTACTTCATCAATGCCCAATAATCCAGCATCATTCATGGCTAGAACATATTCCCCCCTTTTAAGACCTCGGATGTGAATTAGACCTTTGCGATCGAATTTGCTTCCTGTTTCGAGAGAGTAGTCCGGGTATTCCTCCCAATAGCCTGAAGCGTGAGGACGATAGTATAATTTCAAACTGTCCTCCGTGATCTGTATCAGATCCACATCCAGATATCCGATGGCGTAGTTGGTCCCGGTTCTTCTGCCGTTGTATTCGATTGTGGCTTCGGCTTCAAAACCTTCCGGCCACACTCCTTCCACGGTCCAGTAACGCTCTTTGGAAATGAATGGCAGTTCCGTTCGTTTGAAGAATTGATCTGGTGTAACCCAGTGGTGTGCGACTCGGACCAAAGCATTATCAGCTAAACTGTTCACTTTGACGTCCATCATCGCATCGTCGAAGTCGTAGGTCCCGGTATCAGAGATCGTCATCGAACGATCTGAAACCGCATCCGAGATCTTTTCATCGATGTCTAGGACCAGATAAACCGGATCCAATTTACTCTCCAGTTCAAAGGTTTTGTCCTTACCACCAAGTATGAGCGCATGATCTTCGCGGTTCATGTTCTTGTCGAAAATGCTCAATACCATAGGCACACCCTCAAACAATTCCGGAGCAAGTCGGGTACGCTGTCTTATGCGCACATCCACTTTGAAGTTCTCTCCTTGTGCTTTAGCCGTCCAATCCAGGATATCGAAATGGCAAAACCCGGGTTGATAGATCCAGTGCTTGAAGAATGCATCCAGATCCGCATTGGTATACTGCTGAAAATGGGTCTTAAGATCGTTTGAATTCACGTCGCTGAATTTGTTCATGGCAATGAACGTGCTGCACGCTTCGAAGAATTTATCGTCACCCATGATGCCTCGCATTGTGTGTACCATGTCTCCACCTTTGTTGTATACATGGTCACCATACGTATTGGTGTGACCTATTCCGCTCACCGGCAATGCATCGCCATCGCCCATATGGGCATGATGCACCACGTTCCAATGGTTGCGACTTACATTTTCCCGATACCGATCCTTCCCGTACGCTTCTTCCAGGAATAGGCTCTCACTATACCGTGCCCAGCCCTCATTGATCCACATGTCTTCTTTCGTCCGGCAGGTCACGCTATTTCCCCACCAGTGATGAGCCAATTCGTGAGCGTGCAACGTTTCTGAATTAGTTGTTCCGTCACATGCGTAAATGGGGTAAGCAATATTGGTGGCATGTTCCATAGCCCCGGCATTGAAAGGAACAGCGTTGTATCCGATCTTACTGAAGTTGTGAGTGCCGTATCCGTTCACAAATGCATCAATTGCATCATCCAAATGAATGAATGAAGCCTTCATATCATCCATGATATCCGGATGTGATGCAAGGCTCACCGGAATACCTTGATGTTCATATTCGTAAACTTCATAAGGCCCCACGGCAACGGATGACAGATAGGTTGGTATGGGTTCGTCCATCACCCATTTGTAGCTTCTCTTTGTTCCAAGATCCAGCGTTTCTTTTAAGGTCCCGTTACATCGAGCTACCATTGAGGTATCTGTTGTGATGATATAATCGTACGTAGCTCGATCGGTAAAATTGTCGATGCATGGATACCATATCCTACCATAATTATGTGGGTTGGAAGTGAATGCAACACCAAGGTTGAACGCATATTCTCCTGAAAAATAGAATCCGCCCCATGATGCATCCCTTTTGGGTTTACCTCCATAATAAACCTTCACCTTCCGCTCATTGGAGCCCACCAGGAATGTTGATTTCCAAATGATCGTAAGCTTTGATCCGTCCTGACTGTATACCAGCTTTTCTCCGCTCTGATCCAATATCGAATCCACCGTCAAACCTTCTAGATCGAGCACAAATGAGTCATGTTCTTCTGTGGATTCCAAGGTGAGTTCGCAATTGCCCGAGATGGACTTTGAGCCAAGGTCGGAGATGTCGAGTGCAATGACATAGTGCTGTACATCCACACTTTGAGCCTGCGTGGATGAGAGAAATGAGATGAATAGAACTGATAGAAAGAGGATATGCCTCACCATAACTTTAGCGGTCAAATTTGTACATTCGTAGGGCACCGGGAAAGTAATAAAAACAGGGATTATGATCAGGTCTTTATGGATATTCTTAGCCTTGTTCAGTCTGAATGCGACTGGACAGATCACCATTGAGAGCAAACATATGCCCTCGTCAGGTGATACGATTCGGTACTCGACCACAGTCGATCCCACTATCGATTTGAGCACCACCGGAGCTAATACTACCTGGGATTTTACCGATCTCAGTTTGCAAAGCCAGGGATTGAATGAGTATAAAGACTCATGGAAGACCCCATACATCCTGAATTTTGGCTTCACAGCCATCGGATTGAAGGTCGCGGATACTATTGGCTCGGGAGAGCTTCAATTGAAGAATGTCTATACTTTCTTCAACAAGAAGTCGAGTGCTTTTGAATCCGTCGGTATCGGATTCCAATATGCGGCATTGCCTTTACCTCAGGCCGGGAAACATTCCGACCCGGATCGGGTGTATAAGTTCCCTCTGACGTATCAGGATCGCGACACGGATACTTATGCCGTGACTGTTCCAATATCTATCGGAGGCTTTCCGGTAGGAAAGTTGATCCGTTCCGGAACACGCACGAGTATCGTCGATGGTTGGGGGAAGATCTCGACACCTTACAAGTCCAATGTGAACTGCATTCGCATTGTTTCAGTGATCGACTCATACGACTCGATCAATATCTCCACGTTGAATGTGGACTTCGCTCTGCCTACCAAAACCGTTGAGTACAAATGGTTGAGTGTGGATGAGAAAATACCAATGCTGGAAGTCACGGGGACTGAAGTTGCGGGGAATTTCGTTCCCGGACAGATCCGTTATCGCGACATCCCTCGTAAGATCACGCCGCCAGGAGGAGTCACTGCACTTTTTACGTGTAACAATACCCAACCTCTTACTGGGGAAGTGATCACTTTCACAAACCAGAGTGAGGGATTCCAGAACGACTACACCTGGATCGTCAATGGTCCGGGTACGCCAACATATGAAAACGGAACTTCCGCAAATAGCGAAAACCCCCAAATGAGTTTTACCGATCCGGGCGATTACGACGTCACCTTGATCGCAGATGGTATCTTGGAAGATGACACTTTGACCAAGAGCGCGTACATCACCGTGAAGCGAGGTGCAGGGATTGAAGAAGGCCATTTGCAGTTGATTCGGGTGTTCCCAAATCCGGCGTTCAGTACATTGAATGTGGACATCAAAACACCGGGCATCTATGAATACCGGATCACGGATATACTTGGAGCTACGGTTCGATCAGGATATGTGAATGGAAAGCACTTTTCCGGGTTTGCCTATGAGCCTTCAGAGATTTTCATTGAGGATCTGGCTCCGGGATCCTATAACTTTGAGATCATCGGTGATCTATCTAAGTTCAATCGGACTATCATCAAGAAATAATTATGAAAAAGGTTTACGCGGTCATTGTTTTCATGATCGGCATGCTGACCACCGTATCAGCGCAGAAATCAGAGAACTATGCCGTTAAAATGCTGGGAACTCCACAGGCAGACGGCAGTGTGGAAGTGGCATTCCAGACCGATCAATACGGCAAAACGTATACGGTACGGCGCATGGAGAAGGGCAAAGGCGACTGGGGAACCGAGATCAAGACTTATTCCGGGGTAGATTCTAGTGGCTGGATCCGTTTCGTAGACGACGAAACCGAGAAAGGAAAGACCTACGAATACACCGTGTACAAAACCGGTGTAGGCAACTTTGTTGGAATGGGATATCTGATGACCGGTGTTGAAGTAC
>VMDK01000017.1 GCA_008080835.1 Sphingobacteriia bacterium
TTTAAATGACTCTGATCCGTTGATGATACGCAACAACGTAGATTTACCCTTACCATTTGCTCCGATCAGCGCGATCTTATCACCTCGCTCAATGATCCCGTTACCTCCATCAAGTATGAGATTTTCATCGAATGCTTTATGAATATCCTCCAACTCCATCACGACCTTCCCGCTGGGCCTGTTGATGTCAAAATGAAGCCTCATCGTTGGTCCATCCTCTTGCACTTCCTCTATCCGGTCCAGCTTCTCCAACATTTTCACCCTACTCTGAACCGCAGTTGCTTTCGAAGCTTTGGCACGGAACCGATTGATGAACTTCTCCTGATCCTTTATAAATTGCTGTTGGTTGTCGTATTGTCGTCGCTGCAGATCATCACGCTCCTGTTTGGCCTTGAGGAAGAAGTCATAGTTGCCTTCCCAAACGTAGAGGTTCTTGTTCATCAGCTCCACGATCTTGGTGACCATACGATTGAGAAACGTACGGTCGTGTGATACAACGATCACGGTACCGTTGTACGATTGCAGGTAGTTCTCTAACCATTCGATGGAAGGAAGGTCAAGGTGGTTTGTAGGCTCGTCGAGGATAAGCAGATCCGGTTGTTCCAAGAGCATACGGGCAAGTATTACACGCATCCTCCAACCTCCACTAAATTCCGAAAGGGGCCTGTCCAGATCCGGAGTGCTGAATCCAAGACCCTCAAGGATCTCCTCGGTCTTGCTCTTCATCTCATACCCACCCAGACGCTCGAAATCTTCCTGAAGATCACCGAGTCGCTTCAACGTGTCGTCATCAGGGTTCTCTCCCATCGTGGAGTAGATATGTGCCAATTCCTCTTCGATCTTCAGGCATTTGGCGAATGCCTGCATGGCCACATCCCTGATCGGACTGTCGGTCAGCGTTTCAGCCATTTCCTGATGCAGATATCCAAGGCGAAGTTCCTTGGACATGGAAATGCTCCCTTCCCTGAGCTCATACTCTCCGGTGATCAACCGAAGTAGTGTGGTTTTGCCACTCCCGTTCCGTCCGACGAGACCAATGCGTTCTCGAGGCTTGATATGCCAGTTGATGTCCTTGTACAGGTAGTTTCCGGCAAATTCAAATGAAACGTCGTTCAGGGCGATCATGGCGCAAAAATACTCACTCCATATTCGAATAAAAGCAGCTGGAGAATTTGAACTAATTTAGCCGTTGTGCTACGCTCATCAACTATCTCATCTCTGCGCATTTTCCCGGTAAAAGGGATGAGCGGTATAGACCTAGAATCGGCTGAACTGACTGCCGAAGGGCTAAAACACGACCGCAGATACATGCTCATAGATGAGCACGGCACATTTATCAGTCAGCGCAAATTCCCTCAACTCGCCCGCTTCATACTCAAATTCAGTGAAAATGGATTTAACGTGGAATTCGATGGAGAGCAGATCGAGATTGGATTTGATCAGATCTCTGACAACAAGATCGAGGTTCAGGTTTGGAAAGATCGATTCCTGGCAACACTAGCCATTGATACAGTAAATGATTGGTTCAGCGATCTGCTCGGAATGGCCGTGCGACTCGTTCACTTTGGTTCGGACTCTTACCGTGTACGAAATCGGAACGGGCATGTGTTCCGCACTGCATTTGCAGATGGGTATCCGGTACTTGTGTGCAATGAAAGTAGTCTGAACTCTCTTCAACAAACTATCGGTGATGACATAGCAATGGATCGGTTTCGTCCGAACATCGTGGTGACCGGGCTTGAGGCATTTGAAGAATTGAACGGAAACTTCGTAATCGTTAGAAATTCAACCAGCACAGTGATGAAAAAATGCGAGCGATGCGCAGTTCCAACAGTGGATCAACAGACGGGTATCAGAACGGGGAAAGAGCCTATAAAAACCCTGACTGAAATGTACAGCGGCACACCGGTATTCGGCATGAATGCTGCATTTGAGAAAGCAGTGACCATCAAAGTTGGTGATGAGATGGTCTGGGATCTTTCAGATCAATGACGTGAGTCGCGCTTTGCCGTTTGCTCTACGGTAGCCTTTACAAATCGAACGAACAGCGGATGTGGGTTAGCCACAGTACTCTTCAATTCCGGGTGGAATTGAACTCCGATGAAGAACGGATGATCCTCTATCTCAACGATCTCCACCAGTTCAGTCTCAGGGTTCACCCCAGTGAGCGCCATACCTCCCTTTTCGTATTGATCTGTGTAGGCATTGTTGAATTCAAAACGGTGACGATGTCTTTCCTGGATCTGTAATTTCCCATAGATCCTGTGAGCCAAAGAGCCCTTGTTGATCTTACAGGCATAAGCTCCAAGTCTCATGGTACCGCCCTTTTGAGTGATCTTTTTCTGCTCTTCCATCATGTCGATGACCGGATGTGTGGTTTTTGCATCCATTTCGGTACTGTGGGCACTCTTCAAACCCAGTACATTACGACCAAATTCCACCACAGCACACTGCATCCCCAGACAGATGCCGAAGAATGGGATCTTGTTCTCCCTCAGGTATTTTATGGCATCGATCTTTCCTTCAATTCCTCGATCTCCAAATCCCGGGGCTACGAGAACTCCGTCAAGATCCTGAAGCTTCAAATGAACGTTCTTCGCATTGATGGTCTCGCTCTGTATGCAATGCACATTGACTTTGCATTCATTCACTGCGCCAGCGTGATTAAACGCTTCATTTATGGATTTGTACGCGTCTGGCAACTCTACATATTTACCAACCAGTCCGATATTGACCTCGGTATTGGGGTGATCCAACCGGAACAGAAAATCCTTCCATTTTTCCAGTTTTGGCTCATTCTTGAGCGGCAATTTCATTTTGGCCAAAGCCACGCGATCCAGCTTTTCTCTCAGCATGACCAGAGGTACTTCGTAGATCGTATCTACATCCATACTCTCGATGACTGCATTCTGGTTCACGTTGCAGAACAAAGCGATCTTCTTGCGTAATTCAGTGTTGAGCTTGTGCTCAGTACGACAAACAAGTATATCGGGTTGAACTCCGAGTTCCTGCAAGGTTTTAACACTGTGTTGGGTCGGTTTTGTCTTCAACTCCCCTGCCGCTCGCAAATATGGAATTAATGTCAAATGGATCACTACCGTATGGTCTTGTCCAAGATCCCATCTCAACTGACGAACAGCTTCCACGTAAGGCAGTGATTCAATGTCTCCTACGGTTCCTCCAAGCTCAGTGATCACAATATCGTAATCGCCGGTCTCACCCAGCCGAGTCATCCTTCGCTTGATCTCGTCAGTGATATGCGGAATGACCTGTACAGTCTTGCCGAGATATTTCCCTTCGCGCTCGTTGTCAATGACGGTCTGGTAGATCCTACCGGTGGTTACGTTATTGGATTGGGAGGTCGGGATGTTCAGAAAACGCTCGTAATGTCCAAGATCGAGATCCGTTTCTGCACCATCATCAGTTACGTAACATTCTCCATGTTCATAAGGGTTCATCGTACCCGGATCGACATTGATGTACGGGTCGAACTTCTGAATGGTGACGGAATAACCGCGGGACTGAAGTAATTTGGCAAGTGAGGCGGAAATGATGCCTTTACCGAGTGAAGATGTCACTCCTCCCGTAACAAAGATGAACTTGGACTTTTTCATGCAAATGACCCGAATCGGGTGCTTTGTGTACGGGATTCAAATGTAGAGATAAGTCGTGGGAATGACGTACTTATGATGCAGTGCTTTTCAATACCTTTTCCACAACAGCCACATCTTCCGGTGTATCCACACCTAAGGGCTTGTTTTTGGTTCGGGCAACGCTCACCACGAAGTGGTTCTGCAACCAGCGCAACTGTTCCAATTTTTCAGCTTTTTCCAGCTCACTTTCCTTGAGCCACTTGATCGAAGCAAGAGCTTCTGCGCTGAATCCGTACAATCCGATATGCCGGTAATACGTATTGTTCTCCAGCCATTTGGATTCATCCATGTCTCGCTGGTATGGAATTGGACTGCGACTGAAATACAAGGCATCTGCCACTCCATCTTCGAAGTCCGTGACCACTGCCTTTACGACATTATGGTCAAATAGTTCCTCGGAGGATTTGATCTCCGAGATCAGCGTGGCGATGTCCGTCTCTTCTTCGTCGAACATGTCAACAATTCGGTTGATGTCCTTTGGATCTATCAGAGGCTCATCCCCTTGAACGTTGATGATCACGTCATATTCATCGTTCTCATCGATGATCTGTTCACATGCTTCGATCACTCGCTCTGTTCCATTCGTGAGTTTGGCAGATGTCATCAACGCATTTCCTCCGAAATCTGTCACATGGTCGAAGATCCGTTGATCGTCGGTTGCAACGATGATATCATCGGCTTTGCTTCGCTCACACTGTCTGTAAACTCTTTCGATCAAACTTACACCGGCAATTTTGTGTAATGGTTTTCCGGGAAAGCGCGTACTCTCGTAGCGACTAGGAATGACGATAAGGCTGTTCATGAATGCAGAATTAGATCTCGCGATTCATATCCCATTGCTCAAGATAATCGGCCACGCGACGAACGAACATACCACCCAGTGCACCATCCACTACGCGGTGGTCGTATGAGTGTGAGAGGTACATCATGTGTCGGATTCCGATCATATCGCCGTGCTCGGTCTCGATGACCGCCGGTTTCTTTCGAATGGCTCCTGCCGCCATGATGGCAACCTGAGGCTGGTTGATGATAGGAGTTCCCATCACATTTCCGAACGTTCCAACATTGGTCAACGTATAAGTGCCACCCTGGATCTCATCCGGTTTGAGGGCATTATTCCGCGCGCGATTCGCCAAGTCATTCACAGCACGTGCCAACCCGACCAGATTCATGGTATCAGCGTTCTTGATCACCGGAACGATCAAATTACCGCTCGGCAGAGCTGCTGCCATTCCTACGTTGATGTCTCGTCGACGAAAGATGTTATCGCCATCAACGCTGATATTGATCATCGGGAAATCTTTGATAGCACGAGTGATGGCTTCCACGAAGAGCGGAGTGAATGTGAGTTTCTCACCTTCTCGCTCCTGAAAGATGTTCTTGTACTTGTTTCGCCAGTTCACCAGATTGGTCACGTCTGCTTCCACGAATGAAGTCACGTGAGGAGATGTTTGCTTACTCATCACCATGTGATCGGCGATCAGCTTTCTCATGCGATCCATTTCGATCACTTCGTCCCCTTTATTCATGCTCACAGCCGGAGCCGTCTTAGGTGCCGGAGCTGCTGGAGCGGGTGTGCTCGCAGGTGCACTTGTCTCAGCAGGTGTAGGCTGAGGAGCGGCAGTTCGATCCTTGACGTAAGCGAGGATATCCTTTTTCGTTACGCGACCATTCTTTCCACTTCCGGTCACAGCTTCCAATTCACCCATGGGAACACCTTCGGTGCGTGCAATATTCAGAACCAGCGGAGAATAGAATCGCTCGCCATTGGCGTTGCTCACAACAGGTGTTGCGGTTTGGACAGCATTCTGAACCGTTTC
The DNA here is from genome assembly GCA_008080835.1 of Sphingobacteriia bacterium. Taxonomy (GTDB): domain Bacteria; phylum Bacteroidota; class Bacteroidia; order NS11-12g; family UBA9320; genus VMDK01. The sequence goes on from VMDK01000017.1 coordinate 5,474, forward strand.
GAACACTTGTTCAACCGGAGTAGGTTCGGCTTTTGGTGTAGCCTTTTCCACTACAGGAGCCGGTGCAGGTGCATCACCACTTCCGTTATCGATCATGGCTACAGCGGCTCCAACTTTTACCACATCTCCTTCTCCGAAGAGTTGCTGGGTCAACAACCCGGCTTCAGGTGATGGGACTTCGGAGTCAACCTTATCCGTGGCGATCTCAAGTACCGGTTCATCCACTTCAACAGTGTCCCCTACATTCTTGAGCCACCTGATGATTGTAGCTTCTTCGATGCTTTCACCCATTTTGGGCATGATCAATTCGTACGCCATATTCTATGAACTAAGAAGTATTGATTGCCGCTGATTTCGGCGGTGCAAAGATGTAATTTTTCAAGGGTTTATCAAAGCCTGAAAACCCTTTCGTTCCGTCTACTGAACTGCCTTATTGGCGCAGTAGGAACTCGCAAATGCTTCCGGCTTCGCTCGGAACGTGTACCCCATACCCAGGATGTATCCCATAGCCTCTTTAAGTGCGGTATTGGATTTGAATTGTGGGTCTGTGTTGATGTCGGCATGCACTTCCATCTCCACGTCATACTTATCAAAGATCGGGCAGAGTTCGTAGGCCACTTCGATGGAATCAGCAACCTCCTTGATCATTCTTTCACGAATAGAGTATTCCTTGTACGTGCAATACTTATTCAGGTAGATGAATCCACCCCTGCCCTCTCTGAGAAATACGACTGCCGTCGCAAATTCGGTTCGGTCACCTTTGACTTGAGAATCCGTCCCAATACACACCTTCAACCTGTGAAGTTTCAATTCTTCGATCACAGTACGTTCCACCTCATCTTTCAATGAGTTCTCAAGAGGTTCACCGGTAAGTTTTCTCCAACGTTTCATGGCATTTCGGATTCATATTCAGAAAGACTGATATAGCCTCTCATTCCCTTCAAATTTTAACATTTCAATTTGAGCTATTATGTCCAAGTTCTTAACAAAATGTTAAAAAGATCACCTGTCAGGGGCTTTTTTTGCAGTGCGATGAGAAATATGACTTATTGGATACTCAGGGGTTTCCTGACAGTGACAGGATTCCTTCCGTTAAAGGTCATGTATGCCATATCATCAGCGGCATCATGGCTACTGAAGAACGTCTTTAAATATCGTTTGGAGGTCATTCGCGATAACTTGAAAAGTTGCTTCCCGGATGCCACCGAAACGGATATCAGACTTTGGACCAAGCAGTACTACTTGCATATCACCGACCTCCTGGTCGAAGCCTGGAAGGAATTCAGTATTCGACGGGAGTTCTTCCGAAGACACGTGGATCTCGAGAATATCGAAGTGCTTCAGGACCTTCTCCAACGAGGCAAGAGCACTATGCTTGTCATGGGACATGCCAACAGTTGGGAATGGGCCATGCAGCGGATATACCTAGAACTCGATGTTCCCTATTATGTGCTGTATCGACCGGCAAAGAATAAGCTGTCCGACAGACTGATGTATCACTTCAGGGCCCGATTCGGGATAGCCGTAACACCTATGAATGCTGTGATGAGGTTTCTGCTTGAAAATCGCCAGAATACGATCGCGGGGTGCTTGATCGCTGACCAGAATCCTCCGAAAAAGGACGCGATCTGGTCCTCATTTTTAGGACGTGAAACACCTTTCTTTAGCGGTTTTCAAAAGCTTTCAAAGCGTTTCGACCACGCAGTATTATTCGTCAAAGTGACCAAGGTCAGACGCGGTAAGTATTCGGTTCGCTTAGAACCCATCACCGAAGATCCCACGAATGTCTCCGAACAAGAGATGACCGATATATTTGCCCGAAAATTGGGCGACCAGATCACCGAACAGGTCCCTACCTGGCTTTGGAGTCATAGAAGGTGGAAATACACAAAGGAAGAATGAAATACGAGCAGATCATTGCAATTTTCTCAGAACTGGGTTCACGAATGAGAGCTCTTGCAAACTCTGATGATCCGGTGTTGGGAAATGCCTACCTGCACAATAATTGGTTCACCACAGACAATGTGAAGCTCAATCTCATCAATTGGGCGAATGCGCTAGCTGAAAATGAAGTGATCGCCTGGCTGGATACTTATGATGTCAAAGAAAGAGACTGGAAGAAGGTTTTAGGTATCGTCATGGCGGGAAATATCCCACTCGTGGGTTTCCATGACCTGCTTTGTGGTCTGGCTGCCGGTTATCGATGTAAGATCAAACTCAGCAGTAGTGACGAGATATTGATGGGCTGGGTGATCAAGGAGATAGGATCCATCTCCTCAGAGCTCGGTGACAAGATCGAAGCCGCTGAACGCATAGAAAAGGTGGATCGAGTGATCGCTACCGGTAGCAACAACACTTCAAGGTATTTCGAGTATTACTTCAGGGATATTCCGCATGTGATCCGTAAGAACAGGACGTCAATAGCCATTCTCAATGGGAATGAGAGCGAAGAGGACTTGAAAGGACTTGGTAACGATATTTTCAGCTTCTTCGGTTTGGGTTGCCGTAACGTTTCCAAGATCTACGTTCCTGTCGGGTATGACTTTGAACCATTATTCAATGTCTTCAGGGAGCACGAAGACATCATCAATCACAACAAATACGCGAACAACTACACCTATCACAAGAGCATTTTCCTGATGAACATAACCCCTCATCTGGATACGGGTTTTTTGTTGATGAAGGAAGATGAGAAACTGCATGCACCCCTGAGTTCTTGCTTCTATCAACATTATGAGAACATCGAAGATCTTGTGGAAAAGCTAAAGTCTGTGGAAAACGACATTCAATGCGTAGCATCTAATGAAAGTATAGAGGGCGTTGTAGCACTCGGATCCACACAAAAAAATTCGTTGAAAACCTATGCCGACAACAGCGATGTCATGGCATTCTTAACTTCGTAATTAACATTTAATCCACACTTTTAAGGGCCTATTGTGTAAAGAATAGACGATTGTTCTTTGCCTAGTGGCCGAGTGTTCTAATTTTGAATATTGTATGGAACCTGCTTCAGATTCGTTGGTCTCGACCAACTTGTACTTCAAGGATCAGATCAACTTCGCCAGAGGTAAAGTCAGAGATGTCTATAACATCAACGATGAGCTGTTGGTCATGGTAGCTACCGATCGAATTTCTGCGTTCGACCATGTGTTGCCACTTCCGATCCCTTATAAAGGTCAAGTCCTCAATCAAATTGCATCTAAATTTTTAGATGATACCGCCGATCTGGTGCCTAACTGGAAGATCGCTGAACCCGATCCACACGTAACAGTCGGTATCAAGTGTGATCCAATTCCGGTGGAAATGGTCGTTCGGGGATACCTCGCCGGACATGCCTGGAGAATATATCGCGACGGAGCACGAGAGATCTGTGGAGTCCAACTTCCCGATGGCCTTCGCGAGAATGATAAGTTGCCAAATCCGATAATCACTCCGACAACCAAAGCTCATGAAGGGCATGATGAAGATATCAGCCTAGATGAGATCTACAAGCAGAAGATCCTCAAGAAGAAGCAATTAGAGTGCCTGGAAGACTACGCACTCAAACTTTTTGACCACGGAAGCCGTAAGGCCGACAGCAGAGGCCTGATCCTGGTGGATACCAAGTATGAATTCGGTTTCCACGACGACAAGATCCTACTGATCGACGAGATCCACACACCTGATAGCAGTCGCTACTTCTATGCCGACACCTATGAGGAGATCCAAAACAAGGATCAACAGCAACGTCAGCTATCCAAGGAATTTGTTCGCAAATGGCTCATGGAAAATGGCTTTCAGGGAAGAGAAGGTGAACTGATACCGGATATGACTCCTGAATTTGTTCGATCAGTCAGCGATCGATACATTGAGCTTTACGAGCATATTACCGGCGACACCTTTGAGAAACGTGACTACAACGACATTTCCAACACTATCGAAAAGTCAGTAAACGCGTTTATCAGTGAACATCTTGGTTGAAGACTCTTCCCATATTTTCATATATTAGGTCGATCAACCAAAACACATTGTTCAATAACTTGAAACAATCCATGAAAAAAGTATACGCACTCCTTATTGGCGCTTTGCTGTGTAGCTCAATGTACATAGCTGAAGCACAGACAGTTACAACATTTGCCGGGAAAGAAAACACAAGTGCCCCCTGGCTGAATTTCAACAACACGACCACCAATCTGGCCGATGCCTATTTCTATGAGCCTTCAGGAATTGCCTGGGACAAGAATGGTGTCATGTACATCTCCGAGCGCAATAAAGTTCGCATCGTCCAGAATGGTAAACTGTATAACCGAAGCGGTAACCTAGGTGACGGGTCAAAATCGCATGGCTACCTGAATGGTACGGGTAATGCAGGTGAATACCATCGCCCGATTGGCATGGTGGATAACGGCAATGGCGAAATGCTAATAGTCGATTGTGAGAACCATGCTATTCGTAAACTCAGTGAGTTCAAAACTGTTGGGAACGGACAAATTCTATCCACAGTCGCCGGAGATCCTCCCAAAGGGGTACAAAGCGGTTCCGGAACACCGGGATATAAAGATGGCAATGGAAGTGCCGCTCGATTCGACTCTCCAAAGGGCATGTGCTCCGACAACAGCGGAAACTTGTACATCTGTGATGATCTCAACTTTGTGATCAGAAAGATGACCACAAGTGGTAACGTGACTACTCTTTCCGGACAAGGCGGAACGGAAGGAACAACTGATGCCAATAATGGTGCGGCAAGTAGATTTGGTGGTCCTTGGGGAGTGGCTGTATACGATGCCAATCACATCGTGATCACTGACAATTGGAATAGCTCTATCCGTAAAGTGAACACCTCCACAGGTGCTACTAGTACCTTATGTGGTAAGTTCGGCGAGAACTGGTACAAAGACGGCTCTCTCAACGAAGCACGTTTCAAAAGTCCAAGAGGAATTGCAGTTGTTGACGGCCTCATTTACGTGGCCGACGAAAGTGTGATCCGCGTGATCGACGTGAATGCGGGAACGGTAAGCACATTTGCCGGAAGCACAACCGCTGCAGGAAATGTAGATGGAGTTGGAGGAAATGCTCGTTTCGGCCGACTCGCGGCTTTAGCTTTTGATGGTAACAACACGTTGTATGCATCGGACATCTTTTATAACGTGATCCGTAAGATAACGATCGACAACCTCAGCCCTGTTGCAGATATCTCGGCTACCAAGCGTTCACTGCAGGTTAATGAAGAAACTACTTTGACTGACATATCAGGAGGTAAACCAGCTACTCAGCGTGCGTGGACCATTAAAGATGTAGCAGGTAGTGCCAGCAATGTCACCCTCGTAAGTGGAGATATGAATTCATCCAAAGAGATCACTGTGAAATTTGCAGCGACTGGATTCTATACAGTAACCTTGAATGTGACCAACGAGTTTGGAAACGATGAGGTAGTCAAGAAAGACTTCATCAACGTTTCAACGACAGGTAGCGCGGGAACTTTAGAAGAATTGTTCGACGTGATCGTGTACCCGAACCCTGCTTCCGATAAGGTGAACGTAACAAGCGAGAATGCCCTTCAAAATGCCACAGCGACAATATTCGATCTTCAAGGTCGAGCTGTTCGCTCATTTGAAGACCTAAGTGGAAAGAATGTAGCTCTGGATATCAACGGGATCAGTTCAGGAACCTATGTTCTTGTTCTGGATTCGGAAGAACAAAGCGGAGCAAAGCGTTTGATCATTGACTGATCACAACAAAGAAATCATAAAGCGGCTATCTCTTCGAGGTAGCCGTTTTTTATTGTCCTTGCCGGTATTGATCCAGAAGTTCTGGAACCGAGAACACAGGCAGTTCACACGCTCTGTTCCTGCACAAGAACAACCTGGTTTCAGTTTCTGAGACACGAGACTCGAACAACGGTCCGATGCCTTCGTTCTTCGTATGAACGATCAAAGCATCCGGCATGTAATGGCGCGACAAAGCGGCATATTCTTCTTGTGATCGCGGCCCGGTGATCGCTATTTCTACAGAAGCTCCGATCCGATCGAGGATCCCGATCATCCAGTTGCTGTAACCGGGAGGATAAGTCTTGATCCTTCCTATGATCGCTCCTTTCAACCGATCGATGATCGCATCATATTGACGGTCTCCGGTGAATCTCTCCCACCATATCAAGTTATTGAACATGACACTGTTGGCAGACGGGATCACATTATCGTAGTATTCCACTCCTTTGGTCCCTATTTCTGATGCACCTGCTCTGGCTGTGAGAAATGCACCTTTTTCTTCATCAAAGAACTCCGTCACAGTGCTGGCCAGGAGCTTTCTGGCTCTTTCGAAATACAAATTCGACGAGGTAACCTGATAAGCCTTGATACATGCTGCTATCAGGAAAGCATGATCTTCCAAAAAGGCGCTGATCTTCCAATTACCCACTTTATACGTACGTTTCAACTGTGTCCCGGAGTCTGAGTCATCCGAATCCCAGAGTTTGTCAATGATCCTGAGAGCCGTGCCTAATTCAGATCCATTGCCAAATGCCAAATGCACATCAAGCAGTCCGATCGCCAGCATGGCATTCCAGGAGTGGAGACATTTGTCATCCAAACCCGGTCTGACCCGTTTTGTTCGCACATTCATGAGTCTCCGCTCCATAGCGGCTATACTCATCGCGGCTTGGTCCTTATCGAGACCAAGCGATCGAAGGTTCGCATCCATGTCAGGATTTCTTTCAAGGATGAACTGGCCTTCTTCCCAAATATCATCCGTTTTCAGTTTGTAGCAAGCCTCTGCTAAAGCAATGTCTTCTCCCAGAATATCTTGTAATTCTTCTTTTGTCCAGATGTAGAATTTCCCTTCAACCCCTTCGCTATCGGCATCGAGGGCAGAATAGAACAAACCTGACTCATCCTCCATTTCCCGGTGCAGCCATCCGACGGTTTTGTCTACAACTTCTTTGTACAAGCTTGAATTGGTCCGCTTAAAAGCTTCCGAATAAACACTCAGCAATTGGGCATTGTCATATAGCATTTTTTCAAAATGCGGGACTTTCCAGATCCTATCCACGCTGTATCTGGCGAATCCTCCACCGATCTGATCGAAGATCCCACCGGAGGCCATCCGGTCTAATGTCAGGTCTACATGTGCCATGACATCATCGGATCGATTTTGATGAGCATATCTCATCAGGAATTCGATGTTATTCGGAAGAGGAAACTTCGGTGCATCTCCTGTCCCACCCCATTTTCCATCAAACGATTGACTCCATTTGCCAACGGCTTCGTCTATGACCTTCATGGCGTCAAGTTCTTCGCTCCCTGTGACCGGAATGAAGCTATTGACTTCACTGATCTTTTTTGACAACTTGTCGGCAAATTCGCTGAGCTGAGTTCGGTTGTTCAGATACTCATAGGAGATCTTCAGAAGTACGTTTTTCCAATCATCTCTCCTGAAGTATGTGCCGCCATGTATCGGACGACCATCTGGCATAGCGAAACAATTCAAAGGCCAACCTCCTCCACCTGTTATAAGTTGTACAGCATTCATATAATGCTGATCAATGTCTGGACGCTCTTCCCGATCGATCTTCACACATACGAAATACATGTTCATGACCTGTGCTATCTCCTCATCTTCAAAGCTTTCATGCTCCATCACGTGGCACCAATGGCAGCTTGAATAGCCTATACTGATCAGCAGCGGTTTATCCAACTCTTTTGCCAAACTCAGGGCTTCATCACCCCATGGAAGCCAATCCACCGGGTTGTATGCATGTTGAAGCAGATAAGGACTGCTTTCGTTTATAAGTCTGTTCGGTTTGGTTGAGGGACTTTCAGGCATGAGGTCAAAGGTCAGGCTTATTCCGAGCAATGCCAATATTGTTTCTGGATCAGATCACTTCGCACAAACAATGTCAGGTGCATTACGTCAAACACCCGCAAGATTTCTGCTGTCGTCAGAAACCAAATGCTTTTTCGGTTAGATTTGATGGATATGATGCGATTGTTACGTTCTGTGGGCATTTTATTCTTCCTGCTCACTTCATTCAATTCGTTTGCTCAATACACGATCGTCGGGCAAAATTCATTTGCCGGAACTAATGTGTATGGGCCGATGACGTCTGACGTCAACGACAATCAAGCATATAGTCGACATGCATACATCTACCCGGCTGCGACATTAGGTGTCTTACAACATGGAGACTCCATTCGCAGTGTAGAGTACTTCAAAAGCAGCAATAGCAGTTTCCGCGGGACACCGAACTTCAAGATCTTCATGAATAACAGCTCGGCTGCTGATTTCGGTCCAGGAAATATTCATTGGCCTGATCGCACCACTCGAATCGGTACTCAAAAAGTGTTCGATGCCAATCCGTCTTCCATCGCCGGCTCAACTACAGGTTGGAAGCGCTTTGAATTTACTCAACCGTACGTGTACGACACGACCAGAGGGCATAATCTCGAGATCCTTACAGAGTTCATTCAGGACAGTGCGCAGAATGCAGTCATTTCTTGGGTATACGAAAATGACTTCACCGTTCCCGAATTCGTCTCCAATGACGAAACCAAATTCGCATTCAATGCAGGAACTCCCAGAGACAGCACGGTAAGTACCAACCTGCGCAAGCCTTACATCAAGATCAACTTTTTCAGATACAGCGAGAATTTGGAGTGCACCATTATCTACGGGCTGGGTCAGGTACCCGTTCTCATGTTAGCACCAGATACTATCAGAGCTCGATTGCACAATGTTGGATTGGATACTGCCAAGGGCAAAAAAGCGTACCTACTTGTTACTGGGGCCAATAATCATCTTGATTCCGTGAGCCTTCCTGATCTCGCTCCATACGAACAGATCATGGTGGAATTCCCGAATCATCAACCAGACACCTCAGGTCGAGAAACCTTGTCGGTCTTTGTTGGAAAGGACGATTATGCGGCTGACGATACCGCATCTATGGATCGTGCGGTGAATTACAACGTCTATTCTCACGCTGATCCGTATTCCGGAATTGCAGGAGGCATCGGATTTAATGGGACCTCGGGAGATTTTGTCGCGCGATTCTATTCCGACAGTGTACGCTACATCAATCAGGTAAAAGTGGATTTCAGTATAGGTAACCGGCCTTTTCAGGTTGGAATCTGGGAGGACAGCAGTGGTGTACCCGGAAAAAACATTTACACCTCAGATACTCTGACATCTGTGGCAGGGACCTACGTCCTGGCTCTTTTGCCACGAGTGAAGATCGATGGAAGCTTCTTTGTGGGTATACGTCAGACCGGCACCGTAAACGTTGCCTTCGGTTTTCAGTGGGAGATTCCGATCAGACCTGGTGCCTTCTATTTCACCTCCCCTCTTGGGAGTTCCAACTGGACTCCTTTTGACCCGGGATTTGATTTTCGATTCAATATCCAACCCCGGATCCAGGTCGCCAATGACGTTGGGATCCTTAGTCTTGAATATCCGGGAAATGGAGATACAGTCGAGTACAATCAATTTGATAGCATTCGCCCTTCAGTCAACTTGATCAACTACGGATTCAATGATCAAAAAGCTCCGTTTGATGTAGTGTATGAGATCATTGATAGTCGCGGGCAAACTGTATACAGTGACTTCAAAACCGTTACGATCAAAGCCAACGACACCATCATGATCAACTTTGACAAGCCTTTTTCGTTGAACAATCTTGGTTCCTTCACGGTCAGAGCTTACTCTAAATTATTCAGTGATCGAATAATCGATAACGACACGCTTACGGGGAATTTTGACATAGTGATCAGATACGACCTCGCCGTGGAACGCTTTTTCAGTCCGGATCAGGGTGAAACCTTTGAGATGAATCGCGACTCTGTGTGGCCTGTAGTGCGTGTACTCAACAACGGGATCATCGATCAGAACAATGTTGATCTGACTTTACAACTCCTTCGCGGTGATACTCAAGTCTTCTATACTCAGACCAAACAGCTAAACATGCCGGGCAGGCAATCAGTTATCGTTGATTTTGATACGGTTACCTTCCCTGTTGATGGCACAATCTACTTCAGAGCCATTGTATCCGGAGGAGTCGACTCCTTTCCGATCAACGATACTGTGAGTATATACGTCTTTGTGGAAAAAGGTGATGATATCGGAGTTACCAGAATACGAAGACCTGCACATAGCAGCCGTTATGCGGTCAACGACAGATTCCAGCCGTTCATTGATATTCGAAACTATGGTCGACGGGATCAGGACAGTTTTTACATCGTAAGCGAGATCTTCCGTGATGGAAACCTCCAGTATCGGGATTCAAACTTGCTAGATCTGATCAAATTCTCGTCCACCCAAAGCATTTTCAAATTCTTTGATATTCCCGATACCCCAGGGCTCTATCTGTTCAGAGCGCGAGTAGTATTCCCGGAGGATCAGGATCGATCGAACGACACGTTGGAATCACTTTTCCGAGTTGTCAGAGGAAGTGATCTTGCCTCATTGAACATACGATCTCCGCAAGGAGGACGATTGTACTATGTTGGGGATACGCTGAGCTTCGATATCGAAGTAGCCAACTACGGACTGAACGCTAAGAATGACTCCGCACAATTGATATGCAGTATGAACTCCGCTACCATCAGCCCGGTGTTCACGGATTCAGTCAAATTCTCCACGAACATTACTCCTGATAGCAGCTCAACGATCTCGCTTCCTCCTAAGCATATAATCAAAGAAAAATCAGAGTTCAGATTACAATGTTTCATCCGATGGTCTCCTGATGAGGAGCAGAGTAATGATACTGTCTCCAACACATTCAGCAGCACATATCCATTCAGTCTGTACATCGATCTGATAGAACCGCAAGCCAATTCAGAATATCAAATGAACGTGGATGTTCTGAAGCCACAGATCGCTGTGGTCAACGATGGAGTTCAGGATATTGAGGATAGTACTCTCATCGTATATACCATGAGCTATGAGAGACAGGAAGTCTACCAATACCAAGATAAGATCGGTACGATCGCAGTTGATGAACGAATCGTAATTGATACTGATCCTGATTTCATCTTCCCTGACTCAGGTCGGTATGAGGTGAATGCGCACATCGAAAACCAATCTGATCTATTCAAAGGAGATGATAGTACCTCGGTATTCGTTGAATCCGCCAAGGACCACGACATTGCCGCGGTGAGCTTCATTTACCCGTTGAACACAGATACGGCATTTTACAACCTGACCATTGCCCCAAAAGGCTTGTTCATGAATCTAGGCCGCATGAACGAAAATGCAGATGTCACCTTTGAAATTGAGAAAGACGGGGAATTGCTCTTCCGTTCCGATAAGAATTACTTCATCGAATCAGATTCTCAACTGGCCGTTGCCTTTGATTCCGTGTACTACCCGAGGAGCACTGGATATTTCAATACCAGACTGATTGCGCGATTAGGCACTGACCAGGATCAAAGGAACGATACGATAGAAAGTGGTTTCACTGTGGTGCATGGAGTAGGTATTCGCGAAGTTGCCAATGCAGGTATTCGCATCTCTCCTGTTCCGGCTTCGGATCACGTGAATATCCATTTTGACAATTCAGGTGAAAGGGTCATCAAACTGATGGACATCAAAGGATCTGTCGTTCAACAGCTACGAAGCACGAAGTCCTTGATCCGTCTCGTCACAAGTGATCTTGCAAGAGGGACCTATTTGCTTTCCATTGATGATGGAGAGAATATCTTCGAGAAGAAGATCATTCTGAAGTAGCACAAGCAATCACTCGCTCTGCGACCAAGTGTATTCGTGAAGCAGCTTCTTTTTCTTTTTAGCTCCATTCTGGCCTTCGTGAATTCGTATGTTCAGTCGGCTACGCTTATGCTCCGGAAGATCCCAGTATGTCCGGTGAAGAAGACCCTTGTTCTTGAACGGTTGCGAGTCGATCACCTTCTGATATGGTATGAAGATAAAGAGTCGTCTCTCAATCGTCGACACATAGAAGTTCTTTTTTGTAGAGCCCATCACATCGATAGGGAATTCCTCCATATTCGGACTGGGTTCAGCGCTCAAGATCACGGAGATGCCTGACAGATCTGAACTATCGAACATTAGATCCACGTAATGTGCATCCGGGATTCCATAACCGATCAACGTATCAGGGCGCATGGCTTGATTAGCTGAAAAACGTATCGCATCACGCAGCTCAACAAGTGATAAATTTGGGTAGCGCTCCATCATACAGGCCATCATGCCCGCCATAATAGGTGCGGAGTAACTGGTACCATTTCCTGTATATGCCCCACCATAAGTCGATAGAATGCTGGTTTGTAATCCAAGGGCACTCACGTCCGGTTTAAGTCTGCCATCCGAAGTAGGTCCCACTGAGCTGAAATTGGCACGTGTACCATTACGATCAACTGCACCAATGGTCAAAACAGATTCGGCATCGGCAGGAGTATCTAGTTTTCTCCAAAACTTATTCCCATCGTTGCCTGCGCTGCTCACCACCAGGATCCCTCTTGAACTCGCGATCTCAGCACCTTGAGCGATATAAGTCGTAACACCATCAAGTTCCGCATACGCGTGATCCATGATGATATCGTCGAAAGTGGTATAACCCAAGGACGAGTTGATGATATCCACCCCAAGACTGTCCGCCATTTCAGCAGCTCGGATCCAGTTAAGTTCTTCAAGCAATGGTTCGGAGTGTGAATCCTCCGGGCGGAATAAAGAATAATCCGATGCCG
>VMDK01000145.1 GCA_008080835.1 Sphingobacteriia bacterium
GATCCTCAGGAAGCGTGCTTTAACCAAAACAAGAACGATGAATAAGCGAAAGAAACACCATATGCACCAGATGTTAAATATCTAACTTATATTAATGCTTGATCAGTCCACTTAGGTTTGAAGACTTACAAGCAGGAGAACGGAGCCTTTCTGTCATATTGCCAAGTTGCCTTTTTTCTTCAATACCGTACTTTTGCCACTAATAATCACGCACTATGGCAGGTCACAGTAAATGGGCAAACATCAAGCATCGGAAAGGTGCACAGGACGCTAAAAGAGCAAAGATTTTTACACGCATCATCAAGGAGATCACGATCGCCGCACGCGATGGTGGAGGTGAAATTGAAACCAACCCAACCTTGAGATTGGCTATCCAAAATGCCAAAGGGGCAAATATGCCCAAGGATACCATTGAAAGAGCCATCAAGAAGGGTGTTGGTGGTGAAGGTGCAAACCTGACACCGGTAACCTATGAGGGCTATGCTGCAAATGGAATAGCGGTGTTTGTAGAAGCGACTACCGACAACCTCAACCGAACTGTTGCCAGCGTACGATCGATTTTTTCCAAGTACGGTGGAAGTCTGGGTACTAACGGTTCGTTGAGTTTTATATTCGACCAGAAAGGTGTTTTTGCTATCAATAATGAACAATTGGAAGGTAAAGACATGGATGAGATCGAAATGGAATTGATCGACGGCGGTGCCGAGGATGTGGAACGAACAGATGAGCAATTGGTGGTGACCACATCGTACGAAGACTTTGGGAACATGCAGAAGAAATTGGAAGAACTTCAGCTTGAAGCTGCGAGTTCTGAATTGCAACGGATTCCTAACAATACCTCTGCTCTGGGTGTTTCAGATGCGAAGCAGGTACTCAACCTGATCGAGAAAATGGAAGAGGATGATGATGTGTCTAACGTCTATCACAACCTAGAACTTACCTACGAGCTTCTTGAAGAGCTCAACAAGGACTAATTTTAAAGCCGATCATGGCACAAGCACAAGACGAACGAGAAAACCGAAGAGCCAAACTTCAGCAAAAGAGGGAAGAGGCCAAGCTCGGTGGAGGGCAGAAGCGGATTGAATCTCAGCACGCGAAAGGCAAACTCACAGCACGTGAACGGCTGAATTATTTACTTGATCCCAACTCCTTTGAAGAAATAGGTGCTTTTGTAAAGCATCGCAGTACCGATTTCGGACTCGACAAAAGACATTATCTGGGTGATGGTGTAGTGACAGGATATGGCACTATCGACGGTCGTCTTGTATATGTGTTCTCTCAGGATTTTACCGTTTTCGGTGGATCATTGTCGGAGACACATGCAGAGAAGATCTGTAAGATCATGGATCTCGCCATGAAGAACGGGGCACCTGTCATTGGTTTGAATGATTCCGGTGGTGCAAGGATTCAAGAAGGCGTTGTGTCTTTAGGAGGCTATGCAGATATATTTTACCGCAACACCCTTGCCAGTGGAGTGATCCCTCAGATCTCTGCCATTATGGGACCTTGTGCTGGTGGTGCAGTCTATTCTCCTGCGATCACGGATTTCATAACAATGGTAGAGGATACGTCTTATATGTTCGTGACCGGGCCAAATGTGGTCAAAACCGTCACCAATGAAGAAGTGAGCTCGGAAGAACTTGGTGGAGCCAGTGTCCATTCAACAAAATCAGGTGTTGCGCATCTAACCGGTGCAAACGAGATCGAATGCCTGGAGCAGGTGAGAAGTTTGATCTCATACATGCCGCAGAATTGTGAAAGTCTGAGCCCTCTTCTTGAATATGAACTTGGAGATGAGTCCCGCGCGGAATTGGCAGATATTGTTCCGGACAACCCGAATCAACCCTATGACATTCGTGAAGTGATCAATGGAGTGATCGATGAAGATTCATTCTTTGAAGTGCACAAGGGCTTTGCTGAGAACATTGTTGTTGGGTTTGCTCGCCTGGCGGGTCGAAGCATAGGTGTGGTTGCCAATCAACCGGCATTTTTGGCGGGAGTACTTGACGTTCATTCCAGTCAGAAAGGTGCGCGATTTGTACGCTTTTGCGATTCGTTCAATATTCCACTTTTAGTATTCGAAGATGTTCCCGGATTCTTGCCGGGTACGGATCAGGAATGGAATGCGATCATCACCAATGGAGCGAAATTGCTTTTTGCATTCAGTGAGGCGACCGTTCCGAGAGTGACCGTCATAACACGAAAAGCCTATGGAGGTGCTTACGACGTGATGAACTCCAAGCACATAGGTGCAGATCTCAATTTTGCCTGGCCAAGTGCAGAGATCGCTGTGATGGGTGCAAAGGGAGCCGCAGAGATCATCTTCAAAAGGGAGATAAAAGAAGCGAGTGACCCGGAGGCCGCATTGAAAGAACACGAGAAGGAATATGCCGTCATATTCGCGAACCCTTACCGTGCAGCGGAACGTGGATTCGTGGACGAGGTCATCCTGCCCGAGGAGACACGTGTGAAGTTGATCAAGGCATTCAAGATGCTCGAAAACAAGGTTGATCATCTTCCGAAGAAAAAGCACAGTAACATCCCACTTTGATCCCTGACAATGACTAGATCAATTGTTGTTGTAGGAGGTGGAATAACCGGACTGGTTTCAGCGTATCTGGCCGCCAAAGAAGGCAAGAGAGTCACGATCGTTGAATCGGCTCCTAAAATTGGAGGCCTCCTGAATACTTTCGAGATCGGAGGGAGCCAGTTGGAATTCTTTTACCACCACTTCTTTACTCATGATGCTGAGTTGAGCTGGTTGCTCGATGAATTGGATCTTAAAAAGGAGGTCCTTTATAAAAAGACAACCATGGGTGTGTTCCGCAAATCAAGAACCTGGGACTTCAACACTCCCTTTGATCTGTTGCGGTTCAAACCCATATCCTGGATAGGTAAAGTCCGGTTCGTTTTGACGACGTTGTTCCTTACCAAAGTCGCACAATGGAGAAGCTATGAATATGTTCCGGCTTACGCATGGTTCAGAAAATGGGCCGGTAAAAGTGCCACACAGGCGCTTTGGGGACCCATGTTGGAAGTGAAGTTCGGCCCTTATTTCGACAAGATCCCATTGGCCTGGATGATCGGCCGTTTACGCCAGCGGATGAATTCTCGGAAAAGCGGAGACGAAAGGTTGGGTTATCTGAAAGGAAGTTTGAGTGTACTCTGTGATCGCTTGTCTGAGCGGTTGGTCGAAATGGGAGTTGATATACGAGCAAATAGTCCTCTGACGGAGATAGAAATGAACGGTAATTCCATTGCACGAATACATACCGGTTCAGGGACTGTTGAAGGAGACCAGTACTTGTTCACTTTGCCGACTGTGCATTTAGGCAAAATCAAAGGGTTGCCAGCCACTGTAAAGGAAAGGATCGACAACACAGAATACTTTGGGGTCTATTGCACTATTCTCAGTCTTAAGCGCAGCTTGAGTGATGTGTATTGGTTGAATGTAGCGGATGGAGGTTTTGCATTTGGTGGCGTGATCGAGCATACCAATCTGGTGCCTGCCACAGAGTATAATGGTCAGAACCTGGTGTATCTGTCGAGGTACTTTGCTCACTCCGAGGATATTTCGAGCTGGTCTAAGGATAAAGTAGAAGAGGTGATGGTAAGTGACCTCAAACGAATCTACCCTGATCTGAAGGATGAGGAGATCAATAGTGTTCACCTTTTCCGATCAAATACGGCCGCAATGGTGAATGACCTCAATTTCTCAGCCAAGGTACCTTCCTGCCAAACGATCATTCCGAACATGTTCCTTTGCAATATGGCGCATATTTATCCGGATGAAAGAAGCGTGAATAATTCGATCCGAATTGCAGCTGAAGCCATCATGACGATGGGTATGGACGGACAATCTGTTCCTAAAAACCTGTCCTTATCAGGAAAAATCGGATTTTTGAACTCATGATCTCCATCGTAATACCGATCTACAATGAAGAGGAGAACCTTCCTATGCTTCATGAGCGACTTACGAAGTGCGCTCCTGAATGGAAGGATGATTACGAGATCGTCTTGGTGAATGATGGGTCATTTGATCGATCGCCGGAAATACTCAAAGAACTGGCTGCCAATGATCACCATGTAAAGGTGGTCTCTTTCAGTCGAAATTTTGGACATCAAGCAGCTATTTCAGCCGGAATAGATTATGCCATGGGTGATGCTGTGGTCATCATGGATGGCGATCTGCAAGATCCACCGGAAGAACTTCATCGTTTTCTTGAAAAATGGAGAGAAGGCTACGAGGTGGTTTACGCGATTCGTACCAAACGGAAAGAGCATTTTTTCAAGCGATTAGCCTATAAGATATTTTATCGTATCCTTCGTTGGATCAGTGACATTAATATTCCTCTTGATAGCGGAGATTTCTGCGTGATGGATAGGAAAGTTGTAAATGTCCTGAAGAGAGAAATGCCTGAAAAATTCCGCTTTGTTCGAGGATTGCGGGCATATGCAGGGTTCAAGCAAGCGGGGGTGAAGTATGAACGACATTCTAGAGCGGCAGGAGAGGTCAAATACACTTTCCGAAAGTTGCTAGGATTGGCCCTCGATGGCATATTTAACTTTTCGACCTTCCCTCTACGTCTTGCTACTTATTTGGGGTTGACATTGGCTATTCCTTCCTTCTTGGTGGGAGCCTTTTTCATAGTTCACCGAATATTCGATTTTGAGGTCTTCGGGTACTCGCCAAGCGACACACCGGGTCTGGCTACACTGGCTGTAGGTATGTTCTTCCTTTTCGGGATCATCTTGATCATTCTCGGGATAGTTGGAGAATATATCGGACGGATATTCTACGAGATAAAAGGTCGACCATTCTATGTGGTCGATGAAGTCCTAAACAGCGATCCTGATAAACCGGCCTGATCTAGGCTCTGGTGACGTAGAACATTTCGATCTCACCCTTGTTTTTGGCGGCAATAGCCCCGCGAGATTCAAAACTGAAGTCTGGATAATCCTTAATGCGTTTGTACGTATCGATGGACACGTTCACCTTGCCCGGAGTACCTGAACTTTCCATTCTGGCAGCTGTGTTCACACTGTCTCCCCAAATGTCGTACTGAAACTTCTTGTCTCCTACGATACCTGCAACTACTGGACCTGAGTGCACACCAACGCGCATTTCAAAAGAATCCTTGTTCTCATTCATGCGGTGACGTATGAACTCCTGCATCTCCAGTCCCGCCAAAACGACATTTCGAGCAGATTCAGGGTCATTGCTCAATCCACCTACGGCCATGTACGCATCACCGATGGTCTTGATCTTTTCTACATTATGCTTGGTAGAAATGGCGTCAAACGCTTTGAAACAGACATTCAATTCTTCGACCAGATTAGAAGCGGTGAGTTTCTCTGACATTTTCGTGAAATCTTTGAAATCAGTGAAAATGATGGTCGCCTCTTCGAAGTACGGAGCATCACTGTGACCTTTCTCTTTGAGCTCCTGTGCAATGTGAGACGGGAGGATATTGAGAAGAAGGCGATCAGCTTTCTGACGCTCATGTTCAATCTCTTCGTTCTTGGCCTGAAGTGTCTTGTTGAACTTTTTGGTGTTGAAGAACAAATACAACAGACCGATTGCGATCAGCACGATCATCCCTGAAAGGGCTATGAAGAGGCGCTTTTGGCTCTTTTCTACCGAAAGCTCCGCTGCCTGTTCTTTGATCTCAATATCCTTGCTTTTCAGTTCAAACTGTTTGTTCTCTAATTCCAGTGAGTCGAGGAATCCTGCCAAGTTCATAGAATCGATCATCCTATTTTGTTGCATGAGTAAGAAGCGCTGCTTCAGTTGCTCAGAACTCATTTGAGCGCTCGCTTGTTCCTGTGCCTGAAGTTGCTTGATCAGGAAGTCTTGATCCATTCCTGACAACTCCAGTGCCCTCCTGCTTTCCGGAGTGCTGGCACCGGATTCATCATCGCTTGATGAACCACCGCTGTTGCTGCCACTGAAGATGGAGGAAATGTTCTCAGCCAAACCTCCCAATACTCCTTTTTCTTCACCCGGATTCTTGATCTCACTTACTCGCCGGTCCAGCTTTCGCATGAGATTGGTATTGTCCATCTCGATCTTGTTCAGGTCAGACCCTCTCAGCACTTTTGCCGATAATTTGAGGTCCGAACGTGCTCTGTCGAGCAGAGTAAGGGTTGTATTTGGTTGTTCGATACGAACTTTAGCTGCCTGATTGAGACAAATACCCTGGTAGTCTATCAGATGTTTTCGCTTGGATTCCGCGTAGCCCATTTTGGCCACATCGTAGGCTTTATCATAGTGACCATCTTCGAAGTATAGTTTGCTTAGTTTGACGCATTTCTTCGCGTAGCGCTTTCCATCCAAGCCTTCAAGATCCTGCTGAAGCTCTTTGATCTTGTCGTCATTATCGGCTATTGCCACAACGGGCAACATCAATAGCAGATATACGAAAAGCTTCTTCATTGGCTCGCCCAAGATGCAAATTTTGCAAATTAGAAATCAGAAAATATTCAGAGGGCTCGATCACTTGACGATGTCGATCGAAACGCCAAAATAAATGGATCTTGGAAGTCCGGGTCCATAGATGAAATTGCTGTCTCGATCCTTGCCCGAATCGAAGTCCGACTGGTAGTTGTTGAAAGCATTCTTGATCCCTGCGAACACTGCGATCGGGTCAGAATACTTTGGAAGTGAGAATGTCCTTGAGATCTTTACTCCAAGATCCACAAAGCGCTCCGAAGTGACGACTTCGTCAAATTCCTGCTCCGGTGCTCCGGCGAAATGTGCGACCAACATTTTGCCAGTATAGACTGCATTGAAGGTGCAGTGCCATTTGGCCATTGGTGTCCAATCTAACTTGATAAATCCGTAGTCATTCGGAGTTCTCAGAAAACGTGTCTCAGGGTCTAATGAACTGATCACCGAAACAGGATCTGAATATTCGCTGCGTTGAACAGTAAATGCTCCGCTGAATTCAATCCGCTTGTTGAGATTTGCTCGGTAATCCAATGTCACACCACTGACTGTGGCTCCAGTTCCGTTTCGCTTCTCGAATCGCAAACCATGAATATCTTCTCCCGTTGGATGTAGGTAAAATGAGTTATGTAATTGAGTGTAAAACGTTTCCAGACTAAAGCTGGCGATCCAGTTCTTGCGTGCTTTTTCGTAGTTCACAGAGAAGGTATAGCTGTTTGAACGTTCCGCTTCTAGTGCTGGGTCCAAATTGATACGGGAAACACCACCTCCGGCAAATGCGATGTGCATATCTGAGTCAAATGCTTGAGGTGCTCGAAATCCTGTTCCTGCACTACCTCTGAGTTGAAAGCCTTTGGCAAGATCATGGAGCACAGAGATTCGAGGATTCAGGACTGGCTTGTCGAGAAGGTTGTGAGCATCAGCTCGTAATCCACTGACTATGGTCCATTTTCTTGTAAGAGTCCAGTTGTGTTGAACGTAAGTTCCCAGATTCCTGGTGTTCTGATCGATCAGGTAATTGTATGCAGCGATCTGATCCAGAATGTCGTCAAACAAGTACTCTGCGCCGATGGTTACCACGCTTCGAATACCCGGCAATTTTTCGAGCTGGTGATTCAGCTGAACACCTGCTTGCCATGTCACGTTCTCAGAAGTTCCATACGGTGGATCATCCAGATACGCATTTTGGTCTTCTACTTCATTCGGACGAATACCAGTAAAATGATCCCGATCTGTGATCTGACCTGCCAGGTATGTGATCACAGACGATCTGTTCTTATTGAATTTTACCTGGTGGTCGAGGCTGGCAACCCAAATATTGTGATCACGTTCTTCTGCTTGCCCAGCGAGGTGTGGTGAATTTGAGCCCATTTCTCCTCCATAGCGATACTCATTGAGTGAGGATATGCTGAACTCTAATTTTTGTCCCTCTTTGGGCAGCAAGAATGCGGTAAGACCAACGGATGCAGCGCGGATCTCCGGGATCTCGGAATAGTTGTCATTATTTAGGTCGAAGGCCTGGCGGTCCCTCAAATTGAAGAACACGCTGAATCCTTTGCGCTTATTTGGATGTACGATGTTCGCATTTCCCGATACAATATGATCCGGGGCTTGCATACCAGTGAGCTGATTGTTACTCATTAGTCTGAAACCGGTATGATCCGGGATCTTCGTGATGACATTCACAGTTCCTCCAATAGCACTTGATCCGTACAATGCTGAACCTGCACCTCGAACCACCTCAATTCTATCGATCATGGTGGTAGGGATCTGTTCGAGACCGTATAGTCCTATCAGTGGACTGAAGATAGGCCTTCCATTGATGAGTATTTGGGAATAGGCCCCGGACAGACCGTTCATTCTCAGTTGGGTATAGTTGCATGTCTGGCAATCGGTTTCAACTCTCAGGCCCGGTTGAAATTGCAAGCCTTCGCTCAGATTACATGCCTGCACTGATTGCAGGACCTTGGAGTCAATCACATTAACCTTCACAGGTGAGCGACTTTGTCGGAGCTTTGTTCTCGTCCCGGTAACAACCACCTCATCCATGAGGTTCGATAATGGTTTGAGTTCAATATTGAGGTGCTGAGCCTTACCCTTTGCGACCTGTAATTCCTCTCTGTGCATTTCAAACCCGGAGTACTCAACTTGCAGCGTATACACACCGGATTTCACATCACCGAATTCGAAGACGCCGTCCAGGTCTGTGAGTGTGCCCGAATTGATCGATTCGTCAGCATTTAGGATTGCAACTTCCGCGAAAGGCAGTACCTCTCCCTGATGCTGCACAGTGCCTGAAATTTGAGCATGTGCGTCAAAGGCAAAGAATGAGATTGCAATCGCAAATAGGGAAGACGAAAATTTCATTTCGTCAAAGGTAACATAAAAGGTAGATAGATCTAACAATTATGCAATAAGCGATCATGTGTGGCTGGTTTCACAGCTTGTCAATACGTTTTGGTCATGTCACTTTGAATGGCAAGAATGAAGTCCGCTACTCCCTTTTCTTCTTTGGAGAGCTTGTCAATAGACTTTTGCTCAGTTGATGCGATGGTCAAAATGTTCAAACTCGGATCGAGCTTTTTCAGGTACCAGTAGATACTCTGGTAATTATTGCTGTGATAGGTCCCGTTGTAATGAATCGAAATTCCCCCGTCCGGTCGATGTTTCACGATATTGTAAGCCATGGTGGCATCCTTCACAGCTTGGGCCATTGGTAAGTTCTGTCCACCGTGTCCACCTGCCATTTTGAATATATCTGAGTAGCATTTCAGCGAACTGTCGTATGCGATAGGCAACGGTGCGATCCAGGCCTTTTCATCATCCGGCAGAGTATCCAGTGCTTCCATTCGGCCTCTGTATACAATTCTCGCATAACGACGAGGGATGTTCGTTGCAGCGAACGGTATTTGATTGTTGAAGGCAAAGTTCACTAGTGGTTTATAGTCCGTTTGGTAGTTGGGCCATAGTCGACAGCCATTTTCAAATGAATCTTCGTCGATCTGGTTAGCAAGGAATTGTTGCAGGATCTCATGATTATCCGTCTCGAACATTTCAGCTCCCAATACCATAGAGCGTGATGACTTCTCATGCACGGCTTTAGCGAGCTCTAGCTCCAACCAATGGCAGATCGGATTGTTGTGCAGTTCTCCGAAGAGGATCACATCAGCTTTCGCTGCTTGGTTCACCATCTTTTTAAAGGAGGTCTTGCCACCCTTACTATTGAAGAGTTGGTATGATTTGCGATGTGAAAAGTTGAATGCACTGGAGACCAAAATGACGCTTACCAATGCGACGCGTAGTTTAGATGTAAACTTGTTCTTCATGTCAATGCTCCAATATTCGTAACAAGTTTTGAAAATAAAAAAGCCCGGAGAAAATCCGGGCTTTGAATGGTTAACACGAAATCGCTCATTCCGGAACGACTCTCACAAGTATTTTATCAGCGTTTCTTTTCCTGGCATTTGCAGTCGCGATTGATAAATCCGCGAGTTCCTGACGCTGTTTTACATGGGTCACCGTAGTTCAGCTTTTGATCTGGACAGTCGTAAGTGTTCTTGACCTCTTCACATTTACAGTCCTTGTTCACTTTACCATAAGCACCAGTGGCAGTTCTACAAGGATCTCCGTAATTTCTTTTGATATCCGGACAGTCGAAGGTGGTGTCCCTCGCCGTTTCACACTTACAGTCCTTGTTGATCTTGCCATAGGCGCCTGTTGCAGTTTTACACGGGTCACCATAATTTTTACGCTGATCTGGACAATCGTAAGTAGTGTCTCGAAGCGGCTCACACTTACAGTCCTTATTTACTTTGCCGTAAGCTCCAGTCGCAGTTCTACATGGATCACCGTAATTCTTGCGTTGGTCCGGGCAATCATATTCGATCGCTTCACACTCACAATCTTCGTTCACGAAGCCGCGCTTTCCAGCGGCAGTTTCACATGCATCTTTGTAATTCTTTTCCAGTTCCGGGCAATCGAATTTTTTCTCTTCTTCTTTTTTCTTCTTGATCTCCTTTTTAATGATCTCTTCCAATCGATCATTACAACTTGTGTTCAAGAAAGAAACGCTGCTCGCCAAAAGCACGAATAAAATAACCTTTTTCATAGCTGTATAGTTGTTGTTTAGTTTCTTGTTTGTACTGTTTAGTCGCGGGTCTTTCCACTTGGTTGCACAGAACAATTGAAAAAAAACTGGGGCAAATTTTAAATGATTGATATTGAGTCATTTAAAAAGTTAATCTTCGATGAGATATCTGAGCTTTTGCACCTTCTTGAGGTAATTATTGAAGATGCGATTTCGCTCTTTTTCTGCGGCGCCACTGATCAGAGTTGCCTTCCTCAATAGAATGTCTACCCCATTCATCGTATCATCATAGAATGTGCGACTTGTGGTATGGAAGGAGTTTATCCCATTATTAGTGAGGTAGGTCCTGTATTGATCTCCAGCATGTATGAGCACGGTGTTATCTGTATGAACTACTTCGTTGAAGTACAGTTTGAAATTTGACTGATAAGTTCCATCCTGGATCTCTTCTGGCAGATTTTGCTCTTTGCTATAAGGGAATTTGTACCCGTATTCGGCCATTAGCTTGATGTGCTTGATCAATTCCTCCAGACGATCGCATAAGACCAGTACATCGGTTTGGCTATTGAACAAACCCGAAACCCAGTAGTATTCGATCTGCTTCAATGTAGCATCAATGGACTCAGAACTGTATACTTCTGATGACTCTATTGAGCAATACAGGTCTCTTAGTTTCCGTGAAATAGAGTTTACCCCATCGTCAGCTTCGCCGAGAGAGAACTTCTTGTCGGATAAACTCGAGTAGTTCAGTATGGTCTTCTCCCAGAACAAAAGCTTGAAAGAGGCGATCTCCGGAGAATGCATCAGGTGAAAAAGTGGGATGTCATTAGCGAGGTAGATCACAGTGTGATCATCATACTTGTGCACTAACTCCATGATGTCCAATACCCGTTCAAGGTAGTTTCTGAACGTAAACCCGTCTTCACTGATGGGTTGGTAGTTGAACGGAATGATCTCAGAGTGAGGCTGAATGAGGGCATCCAAGGAGAATCCAAAATGATCGGCAAGTGATGCCACTTCTTGAATGGTGAGAAACGTCTCTCCTCGCATTCGACGATAGGCACTGTCCGTACTTATCTCAAGAAGGTCCGATACTTCATCGACCAGGGAGAGATGATCAGGCAACTGATTTCTGATACTTTGAAAGATAGAATCCTGAATATCACGCGCCACCATAGCTACCAAATTTATGTCATCTTTTAGTATTACGATCAAATGATTCAATAATTTTCGTGACGTCCGGGGGCATTGATTCTGCAGAAAGGAGTACATATTTAGAGAACTGGGAAAGCTTAATCTTGTACGAATCAGTTAACTTTGGGTACTATTCAATTGACTATGCACAGCCTTGATGCTACCGACAGAAAGATCTTAACGCTCCTGCAGGAGGACGCAAAGCTGACCGCCAGGGAGATCAGTGAAAGGATATCACTCTCTCAAACACCTGTTTATGAGCGGATCAAGAAACTGGAGAAGAAGGGCTTGATCAAATCTTATGTAGCGATCGTCGAGCCTAAAAGTGTAGACAAAGGGCTCATCGTATTTGCATCATTCAATATGAGCGATCAATCGATCGGGCAAAGAGAAGAATTTGTAGGGGCGCTGACCGATCTGGAGGAAGTGATGGAGGTATCCCATGTCACTGGGAAGCATGACTACATTGCTAAATTACGGGTCAAGGATATCAATGACTTTCAAAAATTGCTTCAATCGCAACTGAGCATTTTACCTAACGTGGATAAGGTATCACCACAAATCGTGCTAGACGAGCTTAAGCACACGTATCAAGTGAGTTTTGATTGATCTGGTAACTGTCTGGATCAGATTCCGATTGTAAATCAAACGCTGGAGGTATTGTTATATATCCTAAGATGTATTAACTTTCCGCTGCTGTTGTTATTGTTATGCTTTCAGACAAAGCTCTGGACAGAATAGACGTACTTATTCTGAGCCGTCTTCAAGAAAACGCCAAGCTCACGGTGCGTGAATTGGCAGATGAACTGGGGTTGTCTCAAACCCCGATCTACGAGCGTATTAAAAAATTGGAGCGTTCCGGTGTGATCAAAAAATATATCGCACTACTCAATGCTCAGAAATTGGACATGGGTCTGATGGTCTATATGACGATCAACGTGCAGGACCCAAGTTCTCCGGATATGTATTCTATGATCGCACAGCTCACAGCAAAATCAGAAGTAGTGGAATTGTATCAGATCACCGGAGACTCTGATTACCTCGCCGTTGTACGAACAAAAGATCTCAAATCTTACAAAGATTTACTTCTGAATGATTTCGGTAACATGAACAACATCAAGGAGATATTCAGTTATATCGTTCTTGAAAGAGTGAAATTCACTACTGTTATTCAAATTGGCAGTTAAAACAAGTCAATCCGGTCTTACGGTTCTGTCAACTCTTGGTCAACGGGGAGAATAATTCGTCCGTATTTGTCATAATAGTGTCGGAAAAGCACAAAAACTCCCTACTGCAAAATGCTATAAAAGGTTGATTAAATGGCATTTACCACATATAGCAGACAAAAACACTGTGAATGGCTGCAATAGCAGTGAAAAAATATTAATTCACCTTTAGTACTTTCGAAGACTAGAAAATAATTCTGCTGTACATATAAGCACAGCGACAATTACACTTAAAAAAATTATCGAATGCGAAAAAACATCTACTCGAAATGGCTTTCAGGGATGAAAAAAGCGGCACTCCTGGTTATAGGGGTTTTTGCTGTTCACTCTCTTGCACTAGCCCAGCTCAGCGGTAATTACACCATTGACAAAGGCTCTGCGACTTCAGGAACTAATTTTGCTTCCTTCTCAGACCTTTCTTCAGCTCTTCGAACCAGTGGCGTATCCGGAGCAGTCACTGTTACAGTGAAATCAGGATCAGGTCCGTACACCGAGCAAGTTCGGTTTACGGCCATCACGGGAGCATCTTCTACTAACACCATCACCATTGATGGTAATGGAGAAACACTCCAATTCTCTGCAACTTCGTCATCCAATTCTCACACTATCCGATTGGACGGTACCGATTACATGACAATCAAGAATATGACCGTAGCATCAACAGGATCTTCTTATGGTCGTTGTGTGCATCTGAGAAATCAGGCGGATTACAATGTATTGGATGGGCTTGATCTGAGAATGCCGAACATGAGCTCAACGAGCAATTACAACGCATATGTGATGATCGCAAATGGAAATAGTTCTCCTACTTCTAGCAGAGGTGATGCAGGTGAGAACAACACGATCCAAAATTGTAAGACTAGCGCAGCTAGCGGTCGTGGACCGTACTCTGCAATGGCACAGTACAATCCTACTTCAGGTAAGTACGTGAACAACTGGATCAACAACGATGTGAAAGACTTCTACTACAATGGGTTCTACATGTACCATTGTGTTGGTCAGAACATCCGTGGTAACAACATCCACAATACCGGAAACAACCGAACAGGAACTAAGTACGGGATTTACACCTATAACTACAATGGTCACCAGATCGGTCATACCATTGTTGGCAACAAGATCCATGATCTCCGTGGAACTGTTCGAAATACCAATACAACCTATGGTATCTATATTTATGGTTACTATTCTACCGGAGGATCTGAGCCGTTGATCGTTAATGACAACGACATCGAGATCATCAACAATGGTAGCAACTATGGTATCTACAACTACTCATATAGAAGTTCTATCTCCAGTCATATCATCATGACCGGAAACAAGATCCGCACCGAGTATAACAACACCAGCTACTATTCTCAGTATGCGATCTATAACTACTTCTATTATGCACAGCAATTGGATTACTTCATCGTTGATGAAAACAACATACATATGACTTCGACTCGCTATACATATGCGATCTATAATTATGGTTATTACACGTCCGGTGCTACTCAGGTTTCATCTTGTTCAAATAACTCGATCAATCTGGAGTCGGGATACTACGCATATGGAATCCTGAACTACCTGTACAACAACCGATACGGTTGTAACACATATTACAATTCTATTAACCTTACAGAGCCATCCGGGACAACATCAACTGGATACGCTTATCTCTTGTATGAATATTACAATAATGCCAATGTCAAGAACAATATTGTTAATACCGATTGGCAAGGTGGTACAGTAAGAATGGCGTATTACTACAACACAGGAACTACTTCTTGGGATTACAATAACTGGTATCACGAAAATGCTACATCTGGTATTGAATGGTACGATAACGGAACGTACCGCAACACTTTCGACCAATGGATAAGTGGGTCAGGTGGAGCGAATTCCATGTACCTTGATCCTAACTTCAAGGATGCATTGAACAATGACCTCACTCCATCGTCATTCCAGATGGTGAACAGAGGAACTCCGATCACAACTCATACTAAGGACCGCGATGGAGTAACCCGAAACACAACTAATCCTGACATCGGGGCGATCGAATTCTACATCGACGTAGAACTTTCTGCCGAGAAAATGTCCGGAAACAACGAGTGTGGTGGATTCCAGGAGCCTGTGATCGTAACGATCAAGAACAATACGTCTGACACTTTGAGCGACATTCCTTTGGCATACGACGTCAACGGAATGAATAAAGTGAGCGAAACATTCATGGACAAACTTTCTCCGGGTGCATCTTCAGATTACACATTCAACCGTATCCCTGAATTCAATGGAACTGCTTCACATACTGTGAACATCTACCTGGATGGTTCTGATGACATGACTTCTAACAACCTTCAAACTCATGGCCTGAACACAATCGAAAGTCCATTCGGATCTGAGTTGGTAGAGAAAGGTACTTATGCGGGTTACTTCGCATTGGGTGGAAACGGTGGATCTATGGCTAAGCCTGACGTAACTGTACCTGGTTACAAGGTAGAGTATGAGATCCAGCATCCAACTCGTCATAGCAACTCAACTTATGGAACCGCAACCGGATGGGAATTGACTCCTATGTTTATGACTGCCGGTGGAACAACTCCAAGTGGTATTACATTCAACGCACCAAGCGGTGGAGCAGCAGGAACAGTTGAGTTCGATCCTCCAAAGTCACTGATGGATTCGATGGTTTACATCGGATTTGCGGTGAAGGACAACAACACAGGATGTGACTCTATGATGGGACGTTGGGTATTCGTACCTCATATCCCTGAGGTAGACTTCGAGATCCAGGATGTTTGTGACGGTGACGTAGTGAGTGTGACTAACCGATCTACTCTTGCAAAAGGCATCATGACCTACTACTGGGATTTCAACGATTCAAACTCTACAGAGGACTTCAGTGAGATCTCTGATCCTGTATACAAGTACAGCACCTACGGAAACTACGATATCGTAGCGACCATTGGATTGTTCGACTATCCTAAGTTCGAATTCAAGAAAACCAAGTCGATCACGATCAACCCAGTACCAATCATCGACTTCAAAGTGTTGAATGCGTGTGAGGGAGAGCAATTGACCTTCAATAACAAAACAACTTCTCCAATTGGAGGAACGATCGATTACGTATGGGACTTCGGAGATGGCAGCGCGCCAACTACGGTAGAGAGTCCAAAGCATATGTACAACAAGCCGGGTGGATACCGAGTAACCCTTACAGCGAACCTGAAAGGATGTATCGGAAGCCTTACTAAGAATGCGAATCAGTTCGACCGTCCTGAGGCGTCGTTCTCAGTAGATGGAAACTGTAACCTGGAGGACGTGAAGTTCAACAACTCATCAGTGATCGAGATCGGACGCAGCGGATACCGCTGGGACTTCGGTGACGGTGATGTGAGCAGCCTGGAGAATCCAACACATGCATTTGCCAATGCCGGACAGCATACTGTTAAGATGACAGCTGTGAGTGAGTTCGGATGTGAGGATCAAACAGAGCAAACGTTCACATTGAACGAGTCTCCAAAAGCCGACTTCGACTTCAGTGACCCATGTAACCTGACTGAAGTAGCCTTCACTCGTACAGGAACACTTCCTGCTGGAAATTCCATCTATGAGTGGGACTTCAACGGTCAAGGAAACTCTACTCAGGAAAACCCAAAATTCTTGTTCCCTAAGGTAGGCGTGAAGCACGTATCGCTGAAGATCTCTTCAGAGAACGGTTGTGTGGATGAGATCACGAAGGAATTCGTTGTGAAGCTTCAAGCACAGGCTGACTTCGTAGCCAACAACGTATGTGAGGGCGAAGAAGTAGTATTCACCAATAAGAGTTCTGTAGCGGCAGGAGGATTGGATTACCTGTGGAGATTCGGAGACGGATCAACCAGTAACCTGACTTCCCCACGTCACGGATTCACATTGAGTACTCAAGGTGAGACTGAGTCTTTCAACGTGACATTGGTAGCTCGAGTACCAGGTGGATGTTCTGACTCTATTGCCAAGGCAGTAACAGTGAACGCGAACAGCGATCCTTACTTCATGGCAGAGACAAGCGGACGTAACCTGACGATCAAAGATCAGAAGACAACGAATACAGACTTCATCTACAACTGGCAATTCGGAGACGGAGCGCGTAGTGCAGATGTAACTCCAACACACACGTACTTCAACGTGGATGAGGGAGAGTTCGAAGTATGTCTTGGAATCATCAACAACGCGAACTGTTTGAGCGAGTACTGTCAGAGTGTGAATGTTGACCTAGTTGGCATTGCAGATCTGGAGATGGATAATGATATGGTGAATGCGTATCCGAATCCAAACAATGGCTTGTTCACAGTAGATGTGAAAGATCCACAGAGCAATCTGAAGATCGCGATCATCAACGTGATGGGAGAAGTGATCGCAGTAGAGACTCCACAGAACTTGAGTGGAAGCTACCGCTTCGATCTGAGCACTGTAGCGTCAGGAGTCTACATGTTGCAAGTACGCAACGGTGACTTCGGATCCGTACAGCGCATTACTATCAATAGATAATATGTTTCTGCCGCAAATGCGGCCATATTAAAGACTCTTGTAGTGTAATTATTCTTAAGAGGGGCCGCGAGGCCCCTTTTTCTTTTACAGAACGTTCCATCACCACTGCAACACCGAACTGCCGGATTTGCAAATTTTGCAACTGATCACGGTTCTTGCATACCTGGGTTTTGGAAATATTCCAAGAATGAAAGCAATCCGGATGCACTCCAATGAGCAAGTACAAAAATTGACTTTCTGACTGCTGAATCCCCGTTTCAATGCGGCTTGAGCAAAGAGGTAATTCGAAATAACAAATCGATTACCAATGAAAAAGTTGCTCATTCTTCTAGCCGTTATCTCAAGTATGATCTGCGTTTCAGCCACCAGCGCATCAGGCAGAGATAGGATCCAACAAGAGGATTCTGTACATTTTTATTTACTGCGTGGTTTGACTCGTGAGTCCGGTCATTGGGGTATTTCATTCGAGGATAGTGTCAAGGAACAATTCCATCAAGCTCGTATCACTTATCTTTATCCCTTGATCAGTACACATGAGTTTGACGGTTTACATCTCAGAGC
>VMDK01000008.1 GCA_008080835.1 Sphingobacteriia bacterium
CTCTGTGAAACGTGATCTTTTCATTGTTCGGATGTTTAAATCTAACATTTTTCTCCATTTTTAAACTGTCCGAAAAACCGATAAGGCTACAATCCACGTTGTGGGTCCCTTTTTTATTGAAGCTTTTCGTTATTCCGATGCCGATCCGCATCACGCCTGGTCTTTTTCTCTAGGCTTTTAGTCAAGGCATCCGTCAGATCGACACCAGTCTGGTTGGCCAGACAGATCAAAACGAAGAGCACATCCGCCATTTCCTCTCCTGGGTCGGTCTTCTTTTCGCCTTCCTTGAACGATTGCTCGCCGTAAGTCCGCGCCATGATCCGACAAAGCTCGCCGACTTCCTCGTTCAAGAGGACGGTATTGGTGAGTGGATCGAAGTATCTAACCCCTGTTGTATTGATCCATTGATCGACTGTGTTCTGTGCTTCCTGAATAGTCATGATCGCTGATGTTTTCTGCTTCCGAGCAAAGATACCCTTTGTATATTTGCAGCCGCTTTATGGAGCAAAAGAAGAGACTGCTGTATATCACGCGTAAGGAGCATTTCAATGCTGCTCACAAACTGTACAATCCGAATTGGTCGGATGAGCAGAATGAGGCCGTATTC
This sequence comes from Sphingobacteriia bacterium, assembly GCA_008080835.1. Lineage (GTDB taxonomy): Bacteria > Bacteroidota > Bacteroidia > NS11-12g > UBA9320 > VMDK01. The sequence goes on from VMDK01000008.1 coordinate 608, forward strand.
GGCAAATGTGCCAACCGTAACTGGCATGGTCACAACTTCGATCTGTACGTGACGGTGAAGGGGTACCCCGATCCTGAAACAGGTTTCATCATCGACCTGAAAGTGCTTAAGACCATCATTGAAGAGCATGTGATCGAAAAGCTCGACCACCGCAACATCAATATGGACGTCGACTTCATGCAAGGAAAGATGGCATCTATCGAAAACATCGCTGTGGGCATCTGGGATCAGATCGAACCGCATCTGGAAGGATGCCAGCTCCACTCTATCAAACTCTGGGAAACAAGGAATAACTATGTCGAATACTTCGGAGAATAAGAACAAAATGGTGGCTCATTTTCCCAATGGGACTGAGCTCCCGGTTGAACTCCGGGAAGAAGGTGCCGTGATCGATGGCGCTGATCTCTCTTACGACATACAGCACATAGACGCCAATCGATACCACCTGATCCTGGATGGTCGCTCATACAACGCAGAATTGTTGGATCACGACGTACGCGAGCGTTCTTTCACCTGGTCCATCAACGGCAACAAAGTGGAATTGCGCATGGAGGACGAGTTCGATTTGCTCCTTAAAAGTATGGGTATCGATAAGGACAGCGCTAATAAGATCGATGAGATCAAAGCTCCGATGCCTGGACTGGTTCTAGAGGTACTGGTCAAGGAAGGCGACGAAATCAAGGAAGGCGATCCATTGCTGATCCTTGAAGCGATGAAAATGGAGAACGTCATAAAGAGCCCATGCGATGCATCGGTGAGCGAGATCCCGGTATCCGTTCAGCAGAAGATCGACAAGAATGCAGTTTTGGTGCGCTTCTCCTGATCATGCAACTGCCCTGCAGACAATTTTCAATTTTCAATACCAAATTCACTATGCGAATCATTAAGATCACCGTATTCACTCTATTCGTTTCATCGAGTTTCTACACCAATGCTCAAAATGAAGCAGCCATTGTCGAGAAAGAGGCAGAACTGAAGAAACTGGTAGCTTCCATGGACAGTCTGACCAAGCTTAAAGGCAACATCGAAGGAGCGATCAAAGCACTCAAGCCGGTTCAAAAATGGCAGACAGGTGGATTCCAGTCATTGAACTTCAACCAGGTTGGACTCAACAACTGGTCCAAGGGGGGAGTAAACTCGATCTCGATCACTGCACTTGGGAACCTTTTTGCCAATTATAAGTTCAACAATTGGAGTTGGGAGAACAACCTGGACATGGCCTATGGATTGATCAAGAATGAAGGTGAAGAATTGCGAAAGAACGAGGACAAGATCGACCTGATGACCAAAGTAGGACGACGTGCAAGTAAGCGGTTCAATTGGGCGGCTTTCGCACGACTGGAAACTCAGTTCGCAGAAGGGTTTGATTTCTCGGCACCGGAAGAAGACAGACCGGTAATTTCCAATTTTTTTGCTCCGGCATACCTTAAAGCAACGGCCGGTATCGACTATAAGCCCGACGATAAGATCTCGATCTACATTTCCCCGTTTGCGGGTAAATTCACATTCGTGAATGACGATAGCATTGCGGCGATGAGGCTTTATATCCCTGATGAGGTGGAGAATCCCAACTTCCGTTCTGAGTTTGGAGCGATGCTCTCGGCGACCTATCAGAACAAAGAAGTGATCAAAAACCTCGGATTGCGTTCACGACTCGAATTGTTCAATAACTACACAGACCCGAATCGTCCGAATCGCAAGAATATTGACGTCGACTGGCAGACAATCATCGATATGAAATTCGCCAAGTACTTCGGAGCCAATCTATTCACTCACCTGATCTACGACCATGATACCAAGGTCGAGATCGACCCGGAAAACCAGCCGGGACGTACAGGAGTACGTACCCAATTCAAAGAAGTGTTCGGTGTGGGATTCTCCTACAAATTCTGAGATTGTCAGCATTGGAACAAACTTTGAGCCTTCAAATGCGTATTATTAGCGGAAGAGTTAATTTTCCCGACGAACTAAATCAACAATAACTATCAAAATGAAGAAAATATTCAGCATCCTTGCCGTGATGATCTGCATTCCGGCATTCGCCCAGATCAGCATGCCTCAACCTAGTCCGAAAGGGAGCTTTAAGCAGCGTGTAGGTTTGACAGACATCAGCATGGAGTACTCTCGTCCGGGTGTGAAAGACCGTGAGATCTTTGGAGATCTGGTTCCTTACGGAGAAATATGGCGCACAGGTGCCAATGCTAGCACCAAGATCGAATTCTCCAGTGATGTAGTTGTAGAGGGAAATGAAGTCCCTGCAGGGAAATATGCACTGTACATGATCCCGGGTAAGGACAAATGGACTGTCGTTCTGCACAAGAACCTCTCCTACTGGGGAACCGGCGGGAAGGACTACAAAGAATCAGAAGACCAGTGCAGATTTGACGTGAAACCTAACGCGTATCCGGCCAAAGTGGAGACGATGACTTTCATGGTCTCTGATATCCGCAACGAGTCTTGCAACATTGAATTCCTTTGGGAAAACACGCAAGTGAAGTTCAAGGTCGAAACCGAAGTCGACAAAGTGGTGATGGCTGAGATCAAAGAAAAAATGCAAGGTGTGACGGCATCTACTTACTATCAGTCGGCACGTTACTACTTGGAGAATGATAAAGACCTGGACCAAGCACTCGAATGGATCAACAAAGCTTTGGAAACAACTGAGCGTTACTGGATCGTCCGTCAAAAGGCGTTGATCCTCGCAAAACTGGAGCGTTACGACGAAGCGATCACTGCTGCGGAGCGTTCCAAAGCCCTTGCTGAAGAAGCAGGCAACAAAGGATACGTCAAAATGAACGACGAGTCCATCGCTGAGTGGAAAAAGAAATAGGTATTATGAGATAGGTGATTCGGGGATAGAAGATAGAACCTGATCACTTGTAGGAATAATTACACTAGAGCCATCCTTCGGGATGGCTTTTTTTGTACTGCGGCCATTTCATAGCGTTGAATTCAATTCAACGCTATGAAGCCTGGTGATTCGTCCTAAAACAAATACCGAACCTGTACCCGTCCAATATGGATCACCGGACCTGTAGTGCTGCTGCGGCCATCATAGGTTACCATAGCCTGCACATTGCTCGCAAAGCGCTGTTCCAAATTCAGATTCCAGGTGATGTTCCTGCCATTCTTCAGACCTTCAAGCAAGGCATATCCCAAGGCACTATTCTCTTCTCCTCGGAAGTTGACATCCACCAATGCGATCTCTGATCGTATGCTTCCTTTATTGACCACGTTCAGGCGCATCTGGCCTTTAAAGGCATGGTTAAATGTGTTTCCACCTCCTAATTTCCCTGAATTGTTGGCTTGAAAATATTCGTAGTTGACTCCAACTCGGAAGTTTCGGTCGATGTAGAACAAGATCGATGGTTCCCATTCTTCAAACCGGTAGTTGAAAGAGCGATCACCGAGAAATTCCGATATGTGTGAGCGATCCCCGAAGCTGTAACGCGCATTGAGCTCCCATTTTCGACTGATATTCAGCCTGAATTTTTGAGTCTGTTCGACTGAACTTCGCTGATCGAATCCGTTCACAAGTAACGTCTTGTTCTTGTTCACAAGCCACTGTATGTCCGCACCGAAAATCGGATCAGCACGGTTGAAGCTCAGCACATTTCGGAATGTGGATGCGCTACTCAACAAAGCCGAATCGTTGAACTCTCGATAGAAGGGGTTGATAAAATCGGAGGATGCGTTGTTGTTCACCTTGTTCACGATGCGCGTATTGCTAAAAATGCTGAATCGCCGAATGATCCCGACAAATGCATTGTCGCTCTCGCTGCGTCCTCGAACTCTGATTCTGGTACTATTGTTGAATTCAGTGGTGTAGGTCTTCACCAGACCTTGCACCGGGGTGAACTGGCGGATGAAGTTTGCACGACTTCGATCGTATTCGGAAGCTACCACGAACTCATCCAGAGATTGAAGCCCGTTACTGTCGTAGTCATTCCAGATATAGATCCCGTTCCCGTCACCCACGCGCAGATAGCTGAATTCCCGCCGCTGCTCCTGACCCGTCCCTATCTGATAATAAGAGCGAGTCTGTATCAATCGCTTGAAGCCATTCCATGCGATCTCCAGTCGACCTTGAACGGTTTCTTCGTCTTGCAAACTCGTGTCGCGACTTTCCAATAGTCGATACGTTCCGATGAGGTCGATCTTCAGGTCTCGACCCTGTCTCCAACCTGTTCTTGCTGAAAGATCCTGTCCAAGGGTGAACGGTTTTAATCCGCCTTCCACGACCTGCGCATCGGCTCGTTCGTTGTAGAGGATCTCGAAGCTCCAACGAGCGCTGTCGGAATTTCGCACGAAGGCTGACCAATGGGTAAACTGGAAGCTCGATTCCTGTAACGAATCCGTTGTCAGGTCTTCGAATACACTTTGCTCGTCGCGAATACTACCTCCTATGATCAAACCACCTAAGTTGCTTGAGAGTCCGGCGGAGTAACTGTTAAAAACGTTGCGATAGGACTCTTCACCAAAAGGGACGATCGCTCGCAAGTTGTCGCTTCCTGCCGCATATTGCCACTTGGGAAGTTCGCCGGACAATACCACATTCTGTTGCCAGCCATCCAGATCCCGTGCTCTTCGAAAGAACCCTTCTTCTATTGCGAGTTTGAACGCACGACCTTTCTGCAGGGTAATTGAAGCATTGGCAATGTGCTCATCGCCCAGTTTTTCGATGATGTCATTCTCATTTCGCAAAGTGCGATTCCATTTTCGGTCGAATTCGACGTTCCGGTATCGTTCAATGTATCGGAAATTCTTGTCGGCCAATTCGTAGTCGGCTTGAAGACCAAGTGACCAACGCTTCGAGGAATCACTTCCGAAACTCGTCAGTCTATCGAAGCGGAGATAAAGCCCGGTTCCTCCATTATCACCTTCGTCGATGGAACTGAATGTATTAAGGTCATGCACACTTCTTGAATATTCAAGCAGGATGCTGGTGTTGCTATCAGGTTGGAATATTCCCCCGAGTGTGAGCAATTGCTGACGCTCAGGTGCTATAAGCACTTCCACAGGTTCGTAGCTCCCTTGTGCTTCTCCACCAAGAGGCTCCACCCATTCATAGACCTTCCCATTTGCGTTAGAGGTCTTCTCCCGGTAATTGCCATTGCCTTCACCCACAAAGCTGAAGATCACTTGATAGAAATTTCCGTCTTCTGAACTCGTTCCGGCTTGTTCGAATATTTCCCCAAAACCGAGTGTGTCTTTTTTGACATATAGAATCCGATCGGTGTTGAACGCATCCACTTCACGAGCGCTACTGATGAACGCATTCCCTGCATCACCGGTCTGCGCAAGGACTTCTCTCGCTCCGATGTTGTTGATCGAATCGAACGCATCGAGATCCTGCTGAAAAGGTTGGTTCTTATGATCTTGTTCCGAGTAATAGTGCGTGTAGAATTGCCAACGATTGACCTGCGCTTTGGACCCCAGTCTAAACACGGACCGGGCATAGTTCCGGTCGGAATACTGGAATTCTACGATGATCCTGCTGTAAGCGGTGAGGATCCGTCGTGGCATGAACGTGATCTCACCGGCGTTGTAATCTATCGTATAGTCATTCTGCTGACCTCGTTCCAACAATTCGCCATCGAGGTAGACTTTTTCCGTCCCAGCTATGACAATGATAAATAGCTCGTCATTAGCTCCACGAAGTCGATATGGACCTTGATTTCCTTCGATCGCATCAATGATATTCCTGGTAAATCGGCCTCGACTCACGGCTCCTTCTCCTTCGATGTTCCATTTCACATTACCTGTTCGGAGTTTTTGGTCGAACTGCAACCCTCTGGAGCGTTTCTGATATTTCATGAAATGGGTTCCTGGGTCACTGTTCATCGGGAAATCACCTACAGTGAGGGAGGTGCTGTCAGTCCACATGGAAATGTATACCCGATCAAAGTCCTGCAGCTGCTGGGTGTTTCCTTCCGGCTGGATAGGATTATTCTCATCTGAAACAGCAGCTAAAACGTTCACATTGGAGCCGATGGTCCCATTCAGTTTGAGGTTCAAGTTGCTGTTGACCACCACATCCTGATTGTTTCCAAAGCCGATGCCTCTGGAAATATTGCCTACTGTGGTGAGTTGGTCTTCTTTTAGATCGCCGTAGCGCTGTGAGGGTGGGATATAACTAAATGGATCCTTGGTGAAGAATCGTTGTTGGATCGATGGATCCTTACGACGGAATACGGATTGGTGAGGAAACAGAATGCGCCTGTAAGCCACCGTGACAGAATCTGCCGGATAGTCGTCCGAATAGATAAGTAATGACCTGTCGTGGTCGATGCGATAGGTCGAACTATCTGCTCCATTTATACGCAAACTGCCTGCGAGAATGGGGAAGGAGTCCAGTACTGTGGTATCAGATCGAATAAGAACATTCTTCTCCACAAAAGTGGAGTTGGATTGTGCTCCGGAGATCGCAGGAATGAGCAATGCCAAAAACCAGAAGAAGTACGCTTTCTGCAAGGTTCCTTATTAACGGCCAAAGGTAGCAATTGCTTGTGGTATGGAACTCAGGCATGTCAGACGGAAGCAATTATATGACTCTGTTGAGTGTCCACGCGATGGAGTAACTTTGTTCGGCATATGAGCAAGATCGCAATAACCGGAGCAGCCGGGTTCATTGGAAGTTGTCTGGCCCAGGATCTTCAGCGTTCCGGTGAGGAGATCATTTTAGTCGATGATTTTTCCAGAAAGGATAAAGAAGGGAATTTGGTTGGTTTGGAATCTGCAGCCCAGGTGGATCGTATGGAATTTGTGGGAGATCCCGGCAAGTATGATCTCAGCGGCATCTACCATTTAGGAGCGAGAACAGATACCACTGAGTTTGACAAGAACATATTTGATGTGCTCAACCTGAACTACTCCAAAACTCTTTGGAACCATTGTGCTCAGGCAGAGATCCCTTTCATTTATGCGTCTTCTGCAGCGACCTACGGGGAAGGGGAGCAGGGATTCGATGACGATCCTGCCCGAATTCACGAGCTGAAACCGTTGAATCCATACGGGGACAGCAAGCAGCAGTTCGACCTCTGGACACTCGATCAAGACAAGAAGCCGCCTTTGTACGTAGGCCTCAAGTTCTTCAATGTCTACGGACCGAACGAATACCACAAGGGCAGAATGGCTTCTGTTGTTTTCCATACCTTCAACCAGATCCGCAATTCAGGGAAAATGAACTTGTTTCAATCGCATAGACCAGACTACAAGAATGGCGAGCAAATGCGCGATTTCATCTATGTGAAAGACGTGGTTTCGTTGATGAAGTTCTGGTTCTCCGGGAAGGGAGGAAATGGGATATTCAACGTCGGCAGCGGACAGGCACGCAGTTTCAACGATCTTGCTACGGCAGTGTTCCATGCCTTGGGTCTGGACCCGAAGATCGATTACATCCCGACACCGGAGGATATTCGGGACAAGTACCAATATTTCACTGAAGCGAATATGCAACGCACCAGGGATGCCGGCTATGCAAATGCATTCACTACTCTTGAGGAAGGTGTTCATGATTATGTGAAACATTATCTCGAGTCCGGCACCTATTTCTGAACGACGCTCAAGCATTGAAACGACTCCAGCACATATTTTCTTTTACCTCTTTTGCAGCAGGCCTTTTGCTCATAATCGTGTATATGTGGATAGACCGGACCGGCAAGGGGCCTTCCGAAAGCGAGGCATACGAAACGACCGTTAAATTGATCGAGTCCAAGGTCACTCAAGGCACAAAACTGGGAGAGTTGATCCATTCGAAACGTGAAGATTATTCCGAATTGCGCAGGATCGCCGGAGAATCGAGATGGCGATTTTGCGTCTATAACAATGATTCGCTAGCTCATTGGAGCGATAACGAGTGGTTACCCGACAGTGCCTTGCTCAGGGATCGAACGAAACGTGTGACACGCGATCAAAGCGGGTTGGACCTTGAGCTTGCCATTCAGCAAGGAGAGCATAGTGTGCTCTTGAATTTGCCGATCACGCGACGTGATATAGGAACATTTGAAGCGCAAAACGCACTGGGAGAATTGGAACTGTGGGATCACGCTTTCGTGACTAAAGAGACTCCTTACAAACTACCGCTATCTGAGGTCTATATTAAGTTTTTCAAGCCCCGTGGCAGTCAGGCAGCCGGTTGGGTCTACGTGATCGGGTTGCTGCTTCTGGTTATTGCGGCTCTGCTATCCAGATGGGTGTCTTTTTGGTATCAGGTGCTGATCTTGCTCCTGATCGCGGTTTTGAGATGGTTGAGTTATAAGCATATTGAGTTTAATGGAGTGGAGTACTTCCAGCTATTTGACCCGATCATATATGCTAGTAGTCATGGTTTGCCGTCGCTGGGAGATCTTCTGTATCACATCATCCTTGCACTGGTGTTGATCGTGACGATCCAAAGGGCAATTGATCGGATTCCAAGTCCGAATTCACCTTGGGTGCAGCGAAGCACATTGTTGATCTTCGGGTTGTTGGCATTCTTTGGTTTGGACATGATCCTGGCCGTAATGCGGAGTTTGGTACTGGATTCAAATCTATCCTTTGATACCACGCATTTTGCTTCCTATTCCTCATACGCATTCACGGCATTTTTAATGATGGGGGCCATGTTCTGGCTTTTCTTGAGGCTTTGCAACTGGGGGCAGACGAGGTATTATCCTTCGATCAGGATCAGCACATACTGGTTGGTTGTGGCACTGGCAGGGATCCTGTTCGGATCATTCCAGTTTATCGATGCGGGGAGAGAAACAGAGAGCCTTCTGGAGCCGATCGGGTTCACGATGTTGCTCTTATTGATACTGCGATTGACCGAATCGGCAAAGATCGTATATCGCGTTGCGGCTCTACTGACGCTCTTTACTTTGATCTATTCTCAGGAGATCTACCTGAACCAGAATAACCGGGAAGCCGAGTATGTGAAGATCTACGCTTCTAAATTGGTCAACAGCAATGACCTTCAGGCCGAGTATATTTTCTCTGGGATAGAGACGAAGCTTGTTGAGGAGTTTTTAGTACCAAAGGATTTTGCATCTATAGCGGAGAACAAAGATCAATTCGAGAAACGCCTAAAGCGGCTGTATTTCTCCGGGTATCTGGACAAGTATGATGTCAAAGTGCTCAGTTTTGACAGCATCGGAACGAATATCAATTCTAGCACGCTCTACAATTTTGAGGACCTGAATGAAATCTACACTTTCAACTCATTTCCAACCTTAAGTAACCACTTTTACCAGATCAAGAGTACGGAGATCACGAATGGATATTTGGCCAAATTTGAGAATTGTGATCTAAATGGCCATTATGGGAATGTATTCCTGTTATTGGAGCCTAAGTTCATTCAGAGCACGTATTCCTATCCCGAGCTGACGCGCAAGAAAAGGGATTCAAAGCTTTTTGAGTTGGAGGATTACTCGTACGCTATTTACAATCGCGGTTCACTGGTCAATCAGAAAGGGGATTACAGCTACGATCTCAAATTCGATTCTACAGGATTACAACAAGAAAGCCGTTTCTGGAATTGGAGAGGGTACAGGCATTTTGTTCATGCCCAACAGGAGGAATTGAAGGTTGTATTGAGCAAGCCCAACGACCGCATGGTCTCGGCATTGAGCACATTTACCATGGCGTTCTTGTTCTATGCGCTGGCTCTTGCGCTCATTGGACTCCTGAGATACTTCTTTGAACGGTTTGCGATGTGGCTCATTATCCGATTGAAGTCGCGTGAAGAGGGCATCCGATATCGAATTAAAAAGGATGCATTCTGGTCGCAGTTCGGATTTGATCAGCTCTATCTGAGTACACGCATCCGCTTTGCGATGGTAGCGCTGGTGATACTTGGTTTGCTCTTGTCTTTGAGCGTGACCGTTCAGTTCATATCCTATAACGACAGCTCCGAGTCTCGTATGGATCTTATGTACAAGATCCGAGAGGTGGTGAGCATGGTGCAGGAGGAAGTGGATCTGGAAGATAAACTCCACAGCTCTGAAGCCAGAAAACTGATCGTAAATGAGATCTCAGATGTCTATAAGGTCGAGGTCAACATTTTCGAACCAAATGGAAACCTAATCGTATCGAGTGAGCCGGAACTGTTGGATGAAGGACTACTTGCTCCGATCATGGCCATGGACGCGTTCCATGCCATGCACAACGAACATAAATCCCAATTCATTGCCGATGAGCGTATCCGGGGTTTGAGATTTCTCTCAGCTTATGTACCTCTATTGAATGATAAACGCGAGGTGATCGCCTACCTGAACATCCCATATTTTTCCCGACAAGGAGAATTGGAGGACCAGATCTCTGCCTATATCGTGGCATTTGTGAATCTGTACTTCTTCCTGATCATACTGGCATTGATCCTGGCATACTTTGTCTCGAAACGGATATCCAAACCTTTGGAGTTCCTGCGTGAGAAATTCTCAAGAACGAGTTTGGATAAGCAAAATGAGATGATCGATTGGCGCCACAATGACGAGATCGGACAGTTAGTTCGCCAATACAACAAAATGGTGGCGGAGCTTCGTGAAAGTGCTGAAAAGCTGGGAGAATCTGAGCGTGAAGGAGCCTGGAAGGAAATGGCCCGACAGGTTGCTCATGAGATCAAGAACCCGCTGACACCAATGAAACTCAATGTACAGCATTTGCAACGGGCATGGGCTTCCAAGAGTGATAATATGGATGCCACCATTGAAAAAGTGACACGTGTTCTGATCGAGCAGATCGATAGCCTGAGCCGACTTGCGAGTGAGTTCTCATCATTTGCTAAAATGCCGGTTGAGCATTACGAAGAAGTCGATCTAACTGAAGTTCTCCTGAACACCGTACACCTGTTTGAAAAAAGTGAAAAGGTGAGTTTCAGCTATGATGCAGAAATGCCAAAGGTGAAGGTCATTGCCGACAAGAATCAGTTGGGACGGGTATTCAACAACCTCATCAAGAATGCGATCCAGGCCATTCCGGAAGATGAGAATGGACTGATCGGTATTGATATGGTCCTAAGTAATGATCGGGTTCGAATCGCTGTACGCGACAATGGTATTGGGATAGACTCGAAAGCAGGAAAGAGGATCTTCGTTCCCAACTTCAGCACCAAGACCAGTGGGATGGGACTCGGTTTAGCCATCACGAAAAAGATCGTTGAAGCGAGTAAAGGAGATATCTGGTTTGAATCAACGGTCGGAGAGGGCACTACATTTTATGTAGAGATCCCTGTATCATCCACTTAAAATCAACAGTAAAAATGAAAAGATCATACAAGTTCCTATGGTATCTGGTTTCGTTCATGTTCATCACATCATGTGCGCAACAATCGGAGACAGATAAGACGATCCATGAGATCACTGAGGAGTCCTCGGAGGATAACAAGTTCGCCATTGTAATACATGGTGGCGCGGGATACAGAAACCCGGCAACCAATGGGCCAGAGGACGAACTGTATAAGGAACATTTGTATCGTGTGGTGCATCATGGAGAGCAGATGTTGAAAGAAGGCGCTAAAGCTGTGGATGTGGTTGAGGCTTGCATACGGTTGCTGGAGGACGACAGCTTGTTCAACGCCGGTCTTGGTGCCGTTCTCAACGCGCAGGGTAAGGCGGAGCTCGACGCATCTATCATGAATGGAGCTGATCGGAATGCAGGTGCCGTTGCCGGAGTGCACACCACGCGCCATCCAATTTCTGCTGCAAGAATGGTCATGGATTCCAGTAAACACGTCTTCCTTTCAGGCGATGGTGCCGATACGTATATGTCGCAAATGGGATTGGAGCAGGTGGAACCTGAATTCTTTATTACGGGTAAACGAAGAGCCTGGTGGAATGAGCAACTGAAAAAGCGCGAGAAAGACGAGAATCCGGATAACAAACACGGTACAGTGGGATGCGCGGTATTGGACAGGTCAGGACATCTTGCTGCCGGGACATCCACCGGAGGAATGTCGAATAAGCAATGGGGAAGGATCGGTGATAGTCCGGTGATCGGAGCGGGTACTTACGCCGATGACAAAAGCTGTGCAGTGTCGTGTACCGGTCATGGTGAATATTTCATTCGCAATGCCGTGGCATATCAGATCGCGGCGCGCATGCAGTTTGGAGGAGAGCAACTAGATTCCGCAGTCCATAATGTGTTGTTCAAGGTCCTCAACGAAAAGGCTGGTTCCGGGGGAGTGATAGCAGTTGATAAGGATGGCAACATCAGTATGCAACACAATACACCGATGATGTTTCGAGCATGGGCGACCGATGTCGAAGAAGGGGTGTTGATCTACGAATAGGAAGTTCAGGCACCGATCACGATCTTCTCGCCCAGAAACTTTGGCTTTTTCCCGATCAGGATGTCAAGCATCATTTTAACCCTCGCAAATCGTTCACGGACTTTCGTTTTGAATCCGTAATTGACGTTCACGTCTTTGGCATTGAAGCCAACCGCTTTGATCCCTTTTCGACCGGCGATATAGATGGCGCGTTCGTTGTGGAATTGTTGGGATATCACTGTTATGCTTGATTGTCCGAAGATCTCTTTGCTTCGAACCACGGAATCTAAAGTGCGGAATCCTGCGTAATCCAGGTAGATCCGATCTGCAGGAATACCAGCGTTGATCAGGTCCTTTTTGATCGTTGTGGGTTCGTCGTAGTACCGAGTTGAGTTATCGCCACTGACCAAAATGTAATCGATCTTGCCGGCCTTGAACAAACGAACGGCGGCTTGAATACGGTATTTGTAGTAAAGGTTCACATTTCCCGAACGAGCTTTCTTGCTGGTCCCAAGTAGCAGACCAACCTTGTTTTACGGGATCTTGGTAGTGGTGTTGTACAGATTGTCGGAGGTAGAGTGCTCGACCAATCGATCAGAAATGAAAATACTCATCACTCCTCCGAGAGAAATCACCAGAATCCAAATGAGTATTTTCTGAAACATTCGCATGCTCTAATTACGCCATTTTTCACGCGTTAGTATTCCCGCAATAAAAAAGCCCATCAGCACAAGGCCAACGGGCTTTTGTTGTCGCATGAAAAAAATTATTCTCCCTGCATGATGAACTGAGCATCGATGCTAAGAGTGACTTTGTCAGATACAACTACATTACCGGCTTCGGTCACGGCATCCCACTTGAGGCCGAATTCTTTGCGGTGAATGGTTCCGCTGATCTCAAATCCTGCTTTGGTCTGACCGTAAGGATCCTTAGCGATACCGTTGAATTCAACGTCCAATTCTACTTCTTTCGTGATATCGCGGATGGTCAGATCTCCGATCATTTTATCACCGTTGAATGATTTGGATACGAAAGTCATGTGAGGGAATTCGTCCGCGTTAAAGAAATCATCTGATCTCAAGTGCGCGTCACGATCTTTGTTCTTCGTGTTCACTGAAGCAGTGTTTACTTTCACATTTACTTCAGCCGTAGAAATGTCTTCTCCGTCCGTGTAAACATCTGCGTCGAATTCGTCGAAGTGTCCTTTGACGGTAGAGATCATCATGTGTCGAACTTTGAATCCGACTTCACTGTGGGCAGTGTCGATCGCCCATTTGGTTCTTGTTAAAGTTTCCATGTCTTTGGTTTATTTTGATGCGTTAAGGTTTATTCAATTACAGGCTCATTGGAACTTCCATGAGCAGGATGTTTGATTTTTTGGTCGTTTCCAGGTCGAGGTCTTTGATATTCCAGATCCCGGCGCCGTCTCGTTTACCGAGCACTTCACCGTTCAACTTCACTTCTCCGTCCAGGACGAACAGATACACTCCGTTTGTAGGTTCCTGAAGTGAATAATGTAGGTTGCGGTTGGCGTCGGCCTTCGCCATATTGAACCAGGCATTCTGATGGATCCAAACACCTTGATCCGAACTGTGCGGAGACAGTATCTGGAAGAACTCGTTTCGCTTTTCAACCTCTCGGATTGAGATCTGATCGTATCGAGGCTCCACGTTCTTTTTATTTGGGAAAAGCCAGATCTGCAGGAAGCGGACTTCCTGAACTGAATTCTTATTGTATTCGCTGTGGAAAATGCCGGTTCCTGCACTCATGACCTGCACGTCTCCTTGACGGATCACAGCAGTATTACCCATACTATCCTTGTGCTCGAGGTCACCCGATAGCGGGATGGAGATGATCTCCATATTGTCGTGTGGATGCTTGCCGAACCCTCTTCCCGGGGCTACTTTGTCGTCGTTCAGTACTCGCAACACACCAAAATTCATTCGTTCCGGATTGTAGTAGTTCGCGAAACTGAAGGTGTGATGTGTGTCGAGCCATCCGTGGTCGGCATGACCTCGTGAATTTGCCTTGTGAATGATCATGTTTTTCATGACGTTCTCCTTATTGGGTAAATGGTTGAATCCTACTTGCTCACTTAGTTTATCAAAAGTGCTTCTGTATTCTTTGTTTTCAGACATCACCTTTCCGGTAAGTCCTATAGCCGAAGCTGCTATGATCGATTTGCTGAGAAATTCTTTACGATCCATTTCCTCTCATTTTGTGATACAAAGGTCATATGCATGTATATACATGTAATTATGAATTTACGGACAGATATTATAGAAATCCGACCTAGTGGCTTTTTTTGAATTGAGCCGGGCTTTCTCCGGAGCAATTCTTGAAGAATGTGCTAAAGTGAGCAGGTTCGGAAAACCCTAGCTCATAGCTGATCTCCTTGATGCTGAGATCTGAGAAAAAAAGAAGCCGCTTTGCGGCAGTAGTGATGCGTGATTGGATATACTCTTTTGCCGTTTTTCCGATATACGAGCGTACGACTCGATTCAAGTAATCCGGTGTGATGTTCAGTGCAGATGCATAATCAGAGGTTCCATGCCAATCGGTATACTTTTCATTTACCAGCTCCCTGAAATCGCGAAGTATCCTTTGAGAGCTTTCCAACTGTTGTGGGTGATCTTCAATCGTACACAGGTTATTGCTTTCAATGAGGAACAAACGAAGCAAAGAGCCGAGTGCCTGATCCCTGAACTTGAGATCTGATCGGTAGAAGCGGATCATGTCTTCACATAGTGAACTAAGGATCTTTTGTTTGTCTTCATCAACAGTGAGGGGAGGTGCATCTCCGTAATTGTTGAACAGGTTCAGATCATCTATGAATCGCACGGGTATATTGTTCTCTGCGAGGAACTGGGCCGAAAATACCATCACATAACCTTTGGATTCGCGTTGCTCCTTGATCTGGTGCACTTGCCCCGGACTGATGAAGAAGACTCGGCCTCCGTTCAATTCATATTCTGCAAAGTCAATGAAGTGTTGACCCTCTGCATCCAGTACAAGAATAGCTGTATAAAAGTCGTGTCGATGAGGCTCATCAGGCTTGCCACCATGCTTGGCATGGATCTCTTCCATTCTGGAAATGCCAAAGCTCGAGGAAGCGTCCTGACGGTTGACGTCGTGATATGTTTTGATCGCTTCCATAGTGAGGAGAACAGCCAACACCGAGATAAGTTCTTTTGCGGATGGCCTAAAAAAAAGCCATATCCACCGTAAAGGCAGGATATGGCTTCAGAGTAAGAGGTGATTCCCGCAAACGGGGTCACCGATTAGTGTAATTATTCTGGGTTACTCTGTCTAGTTCTTGGTGAAAACCCAATCAACCGATGCCTTAGAGTGACATCCAGCACAAGCTCCGCCCATAAGGTCGGCACCGCGGTTAAGGATCGCTCCGTTCTGATCGAGAAGGAACCATTCCCATCCGTCGTTAGCGCTGTTGAATCCGGCTCCTCTCTTCACCATTGCGGTGTTTGCAAGGAAAGCAGTGTCGTTCGAGGTCTCTTTCACGATGATGGTTCCGATCGGATATTCTCCATTGACCGGAGCTTGACCATCCATGAAATACACCTTGCGAACAGAATTGCTGTCGTTTCCGGCATGTGCAGCCCCCAGTGCAGGATCTTCGCCCATCAATTCTGCGTCGAGCGACCAGCTCGCATAAGAAGTGAAAGAGGTTGAATCAGCCACAAATTCTTGCGGTTCGGGAGTAGGGTCATCTGTGGTATCATCGTCCTTACATGCTTGCATGAAGTTCAATCCCATCAGACAAAGAATAACTAAAAATGGTAGTTGTTTTTTGTTCATAGACGTTGCATTTTGGTTGCGTCACCCAATTTAGTCAATCGCGATGATGTTAGGTTTATGTTATGGCATTGTTGAGGCATTTTGACAGCAATCAGTCATTACTATAACATAAGCAATTGTCAGAATGGACCACTATTCCAGGAGTGCAGCTAGAGCGCGGGCCGCCATTGTCGGGCTCATCTTTTTATTTTTGATCGCTTCGATCAATTCCACTTTTCGCTGTTCGATATCTGCGCGCTGATGAATTTTTTCAAGAAATAATTGAGTGGAAAATTCCCGAAACCAGGAGAGATCTTGGTCACTGCGGTTTTGGTCGAAAACACCATTTTCCCGAAGGACCTTTTCCATGTCCAATATCGTCTGCCATACGATATTGACCTTTTCTCCGCTAAGTGCTGAACACATCAGGACTTTGGTCTTCCAACCTGCTTTGCTTTCGGGCATCAACCCGAGAGCCATGTCATACTGTTTAGCAGTTTCTCTTGCTCTTTCCAGATATTGATCGGCTTTGTTCACGACCAATATGTCGCTCATCTCTACTATGCCGCGTTTGATGCCCTGCAGTTCATCTCCA
>VMDK01000073.1 GCA_008080835.1 Sphingobacteriia bacterium
CCATGACACCCCCTTCCGCGCAATTTTGAACGGTTCCGGGTTTCGGAGGATCCGGGAACAGGTCTCGGTAATTGGGACCTCGAGATCCACCTTCATTGGGCACATTGAAGATGGACACTTGTCCTTCAAATCCATCTACGGCACCATAGACCAAGGCCCTTCCTTCGAGGACACAGGCATCGTTCAAAAGATAGCGCGTTCGAAAATTATCACTTGCGTCGATCACTACATCATGTGATCTTACCAAGTCTCTGACATTTGCCACCTCCACGAAATCACGGATCGCAGTGATCTGAACCTGAGAGTTCATTTCTCTGAGTCTTGTCCCTGCTACTTCTACTTTCGGATTTGCGACATCGCCCTCATTGAAGAGGACTTGCCGATGCAAGTTGCTGATAGAAACCACGTCGGGATCCACAATGGTCAGTTTTCCTATTCCATTGCTCACCAGGTAAATGGCCGCTGGACATCCCAAACCGCCACAGCCAACGAGCAACACATTTGCCGATGCAAGTTTTTGTTGAGCCTCTTTACCGAAGCCGTCCAGCGCATAATGCCTTGCGTACCTTTCTTCCATGAGGTCAGTGCGTTTCCGGAACGGAGCCCATCGATTTTCGGATGTTCTCCAGATCTTCCGGAGTATTGACGTTGCTCAGCACATCTTGATCGGGGGTTTGCAGGATATGGCTGTCGCTGTTGATCAATACCTTTCGCGGGCAACTGTAGCCAAGTGAAAGGAAATGTAGGATACGAGGGTAGGCCTTAGGCTCCCATAGCGTAAACAGGGGATCCGGGAATCCGGTAGTTTCATTGTGAAATGCAGTGGCGATATGCCTGGAAGATCTGTTCTCGAGTAAATACTTGACCGAGGCTTTGTCCACCAAGGGTAGGTCACAAGCCACAACTAACCATGCGGCATTCGGGTCTTCCCGAAATGCGGACATGATGGCTCCATACGGACCCAATCCGCTCACGGTGTCGGGTAATAGATCGTGATCCTCTTTCTCGCTAAGCTCGTCGATCTGATCAGGTCGACAGGAGATATATACGTCCTCACAAAACGCTTTGAGCAGATCTGCCGCATAAGTTCGCTGACTCTTTCCATGATATTCGATCTCACCTTTGTCGTGACCCATCCGGACGCTTTTACCTCCGGCAAGTAAGAGTCCTTTCACTTTGGGTTTGGCACTTTGCAGTCGGCCTTCGGCCAAATGGACTATGGAATCCGTATCCTCGTAATCGAAGACCGGGATGCTTTGCCAATCGGGAAACCTGTCTTTGATGAACGCAGGAATCTCCTTATTGCCATCCTGATCCACAAAAGCCAGAATATTGGTCAGCCGTTCCTGCCTCTTTTCTAAAGAAGCCGTTATGCTGCTATTCAGAATGACGATCTGCTCAGCTCCGCTATGGTGATTTCCATTCAACAATGCGAGATCAATATTCGCATGGAGCTGTTTGCGATCGAAATCATTGATCTCTCCTTTTCGATTGATCTGCAGGTAATTGATCTTATCCGAAACCATTTCACCGGCTCCATCTCGGAGGTAGGTCGGCATGAGATCGTTATCGAATGCTTTGTGATCCGTATCGATATAACTCAAGCTGTAACCGGAGCCCAATGTCGCGATCACTTTGTTGGCCAAAGCCTGAATATCGGAACACGGAGCACCGTGTATAGCGATCTCGACCGCTCCGTGAGCAGATATCTCACGTCTTTCGAGTTTTGCGTGCTTAGTGTGTTTCTTTGACATAGTCGCTTTTACCTCCGCTTTTGGCTACAAGTTCCGTAGGTCCGATCACGATATCGTGTGTCAGTGCTTTACACATGTCGTAAATGGTAAGAGCGGCAATGCTAGCCCCGGTTAATGCCTCCATCTCCACTCCTGTCTTGCCATTGCACCCTACCGTGCAATCAATAACAGCTGCACTATCGCGAAGTTCAATATTGACGTCTATGCGATTGAGGCTTAACGGATGACAAAGCGGGATAAGCTCTGAGGTCTTCTTCACTCCCATGATCCCGGCCAGACGAGCGGTATCGAAAACAGGGCCTTTTTTAGTTCGGATATCACCCGCTTCCAGTTCGTCCAATACCACTCGTGGTAGTTGCACGGTGCACCTTGCAGTTGCCAAACGATCCGTATCGGATTTCCCCGACACATCGACCATTTTGGTCTTGCCGTCTTTGTCTAAATGACTCAGCTTCTCTTCCATCTGAGTCAAAGATAGAAAGGATGCGCAGAATGATATGTGACTGATGTCAAATAGCGGTATTAAAGCTTCTTGAATCGACGATAAAAAGCCTGATTGGCCTTTGGATCAGTAAACACCTCCACGATCTCGGTTTCTTTCACCTCCCGACTCACGATCTCTTCAAGCGTCTCGGCATCTTTCACCACATGATAAGGTATGTCATGATCCTCAGCGATGTGCTTGGCAGTTCGCTGGTGTGGCGTGCTCTGATATTTTCGAGCCTTCCCAAGGGATCTTGGACCTTTGATATAATCGAATATCCCACCTCCACCATTATTCAGGATCACTATGCGAAGGTGATGATCCAGGTCATTCCAAAGTCCGTTCGCGTCATAGAAGAAGCTCAGATCACCAATGAGCAAGGTCTGTGATTCTCCATCCGCTACAGAATGACCGACTGCGGTACTTAAGCAACCGTCAATTCCACTGGTCCCTCGATTTCCAAAGTATGTCTTGTCGCGATGGTTGGCGATATACGAAGCGATACGCACCGGCATGGAATTACCAAGATGAACTTTACCTTTCGTATGAGCCAGAACCGTTCGAGAAGCCAGGTACTCGTTGAATGTTGGATCTGTGTGAAGCTCCTCAAGCTTGACTGAATAGTCTGCCAACGCCTCTTTCCACGCATCGGCAAATTCTGAAGTCATTCGGGGTACCAGAAAATCTCTTTGATAAAGCCTTGGATCCACAGGTACATGTATGGGTTTGGAGCCAAACGGATCACCGGTTTCCATGGATAGGTCCACATGAAAGTGACGCTGAGGTTTATACACCTTGAGAAACTCACGCAAGCCCTTCGAAACCGTGTACTTGCCAAAAGTGATGAGATCATCCGGTCTTAGCTCTTTCAGCATTTTCTTAGGAACCGAAGAATTCAGGAATGCATCCCAGTGGGCATAGGGTCCATCCTCTTGAGGAACCATAATATCCTTGAAAAATGGAATATGGTCCGCGAGCTGCAGATCCACCGGACAACCATAGCCTCCGATGGCAAGGATCTTTCTGGTGCACAATCCGTTTCGTAGGTCCGCCCTCAATGCGATATCCTCGCCCCGCTCCGGCACTTCATAAGTGATCTCATTCAACCTCCGCTTTGCCGGGTTCCAGGGCGAAGAATAAAATGGTTCAGGGATCGGTACATTGATATGAATAGGCCCTCGATCCGGACCTTTCACCGCTTTGATCAGATCCGCAAATGGATCGTGATACTTGAGCCAATCAAAGTAGTGCTCCGGTAAACTGACCGATGCACGAATGTGGTTCTCGAAGACATTCACCTGTCGTATACACTGACCGGTCCAATTGTCGATCAAGGCTTTGGGTCGATCGGCACTGATCACCACCAATGGTGTATTCGAATAGTACGCTTCGGCAACCGCCGGATAATAGTTTAGCACCGCAGTTCCCGAGGTACAAAGCAAGGCGACCGGTTCATCGGTGGCCTGACTCATCCCAAGACCTATGAATCCCGCAGAGCGCTCATCGACCACACTGTGTAATTCAAATCCCTCCTCGTATACCGCCTGCATGAATGCCGCGTTCCGACTTCCCGGCGAGATCACAACCTTATTCACTCCAATGGATCGAAGACCCTGAGTAAAGGCATAAAGGCTCGTATGGAGGTGCGGCGACATACGGGACAAAAGTAGTGAAAGCGCTTTTGAGAAGATTTGCGTTGGGAGCCAGATATGCAACGTTGAACTAAAAATGAATCATTACCTTGGAAATGTAAAAATCCCCTCACATGGAAAACTATATGGACGGATTTGTGCTCCCTGTTCCGCGAATTCACCTCGAAGAATATGTCGGTGTGGCCCAAAAAGTTGCGGCTATCTGGAAGGAGTACGGTGCTTCCTCATACTTCGAATTCGTAGGAGATGACCTGCAATTGGAAGGGACAAGATCCTTTGCAGAACTTGTGGATCTCAAGCCCGATGAGGTTGTCATATTCGGCTGGGTGGTGTTTCCTTCTAAGGAGGTGCGTGATCAGGCGAATCGCGAAGTCCCGAGCGATCTGCGCATGGCGGAACTGGTAGCCCCACTGACGGACCCGAAGAGGTTGATCTTCGATGCCGGAAGGATGGTGTACGGAGGGTTCAAAACCTCGTTGAATTTCCTTGAAGACGGGGATCTGAGCACGATCGAAAAGATCACCTGATGATCAATGGTTGCACCCAGTTGAATTCGTCAGTTTCCACTTTCAGGTAGTACCAACCGTGCAGACCAGGCACTTCCACTTGTAGTTCTGTTTGTTCGTTGAACGTTTCCGAGTAAACCAATACACCCTGACCTGAGTATAACTTCACGTGTACCCATTCCGCTTGTTGTGGCAGGTCTATGAAGACCAAGCCATCATTCGGATTAGGATACACGGAGATCTCTGAAAACCGGGGATCATCCACGCTACTGATCAGCAGCTGTACGCAGTTCGAGGTGTCAATACATTGTCCCTTACTGATCTGCACAGCAAATGCTCCGTCGAAGGCCACTTCAAAAGTTTGATTCGTATCTCCTGTCAGTACGGAATGGTCCGCACAATCCAACCATTGGTAACGTGCTGTGCTGTCAAATGCGATGAGGGTTCTTCCGTCAACGATCACCGAATCACTCAGATCAATGATCTCCAAATTCAACTCATAAATACTGTCGCAGCCGCTGACGGTCTTCAACGTATCTCTAATGAGGGCCGAACTCGTGTACATGGAGTCACGGTGCAAGAAAGGATCACAAGAGGAGATCGTATCATATTCTACAGATGGTGGTATGATCCCCGCTAATTGTACCATCGTCCCAACACCCAATTTGACTAGTTCATGGAAGTACTCCAGATTGAACTTGTCGATTCGATCAGTGCTCCTGTGATAGTGTGGATTTGGGTCTCCCCCGAGAAATGATTCTCCAAAAAACACTGCGGGATATCCATTTCTCCAAAATGATGCATGATCACTTCTGGTAGTTCCCGGTATGAGCAGCTGAGGTTTCAGATCTAGTCCCAATGTGTCAAGTACGTACAATAGTGTGTCTTTCATCCGCAGGTTGTACGCCGCAGTATCCGCATGTATATCGAATACATGATCACTATCGCTGTCATAGGCTAGCATGTCGTTGTTGAGCACACCGAGGATATTATCGCCACGTCCGGCAGCGGCTTTGGCATAAAAACTACTCCCCACAAGCCCTCGCTCTTCCTCGTCCCAGAACGCAAAGATCATCGTGTTCTCGAAGCAGTGCTTTGACGTGATCCTCGCACACTCCAGAACAGCTGCACATCCACTTGCATTGTCATCCGCGCAGTAGTCTGCGACCGCGTCATAGTGACCGCCATAGAAATAGATATTTTCGGGATTCACCTTACCCTCCTTGGTAGCAATTATGTTCTTTCCGCCGCTTCTGTAGTCATCTTCCATTACTGTTAGCCCTAGGGCTTTCAGTTTGGCAACCAGGTATGCAGCCGCAAGATCATTCCCACGAGAACTTACTCTGTGTTTTATGCGTACGGTCACTGAATCGATCCTCGCAGAATCCTCTCCGCTGAATTCACGAACCGTTTTGATCAAAGAATCCAGGTGGACCTCATCAACCAGATCCGGCATTTGCTGCGCTCGAAGAGTTATACAAAGGGGAAATAGGGCGATCAATAAGAAGAGTTTGCGCATGAACAAACATACTTATTCAGTTGTACTTCTTCTTACAGTAAATTGGGAGTGCACCCAGTCCCTTTTATTATCTTTGTGCTTTTAAATCAAAACCATGGCTCTGGAGCTTAAAATCCCTTCCGTCGGAGAATCTGTCACTGAGGTTACTATCAGCCAATGGCTGGTCGAGGACGGTCAATATGTCGAGATGGATCAACCGGTCGCTGAACTGGAATCCGACAAGGCAACTGTTGAACTGAACGCCGAAGCGGCAGGCGCGATCACCCTGTCGGCGGCAGAAGGTGACGACGTAGAAGTGGGTGCCGTTGTTGCAACGATCGATACGAGTGCGAAAGCTCCGGCGAAAAGTGAGGCTCCGGCTCAAGAAGAGCCTAAAAAGGAGGAGGCTCCGAAGGAACAGCCAAAGACACAAGCTAAAGAAAGCAGTCCTTCATCAGATAACGGAAAGGATATGAGCGGTGTAGCTTCTCCGGCAGCTAAAAAGATCCTTGCCGAAAAAGGGATGTCCCCCGAAGGTTTGCACGGAACCGGGAAAGAAGGACGTATCACGAAGGCTGATGCTATGGGGACTTCGCCCCAGATGATCAGTTCCGGTGGAATGTCTCTGGGCAGTGGTGCTCGTGATGAACACCGTGAAAAGATGTCGAACCTGAGAAAGACTGTAAGTCGTCGTTTGGTTGCTGCCAAGAATGAAACGGCCATGCTCACGACCTTCAATGAGGCCGACATGAAGCCGATCATGGATATCCGAAAGGTATACAAAGAGAAATTCCGTGAAAAGCATGAAGTTGGTCTTGGGTTCATGAGCTTCTTTACCAGAGCATGTACGTTGGCACTTCAGGAATTCCCAGCTGTGAACGCCTATATCGACGGTACGGAGATCATCTTCCACGATTACGTGGACATTTCCATCGCAGTTTCCGGTCCGAAAGGATTGATGGTTCCGGTGATCCGCAATGCAGAATCGCTACGCATGCATGAGATCGAAGGTGAAGTTGTTCGCCTCGCTAAAAAAGCCCGTGATGGCAAACTGAGCATTGATGAAATGACGGGTGGAACATTCACCATATCCAATGGTGGAGTATTCGGTTCCATGATGAGTACCCCGATCATAAACCCTCCACAAAGTGCCATTCTCGGTATGCACAATATCATCGAACGTCCGGTAGTGGTTGATGGTGAGATCGTGGTTCGACCAATGATGTATCTGGCACTGTCTTACGATCACCGCATTATTGATGGACGAGAGAGCGTGAGCTTCCTGGTCCGTGTGAAAGAATACCTCGAAAATCCACTGAAGATGTTGAGTGGGCAGGATCCGACTCAGGCTTTATTGGATCTCTAAACGCCTGATCTGGATCAGATTCCAAATTTCTTCGTATCCACCTGGAACACGGAACCACAATTGAATTTGAGGTCTTCCGGTATTTGCTGGTCTGCTGTAAAGGTGATACGGATCCGATATCCATTTTCCAGAAAATCTCGCATGTCTTCCTCCCAGTCGAAGATGATACCGACATCGAGATTCGTGAACGTCGTATTCACATCAGTGGCCTGACCGATCTTGAGCTCCTTACCACTATTGCTCTCAATAAAGAAATCAATGTCCTTGATGAAGTCCAGATTGTTGCTTTCATCTTTGACACGGAATCGGAATTCCGACATCCTGACCTTTTCCACTTTGTTCCGTTTGTCGCCATGATCCTCCAGTTTTTGATCATACGCATGAACTTCAAACTCCGACATGAATTCGTTGATCGAATCCCCTGAAGTCGCCGAATCAAGAGTTTGTATAGGGCCAATTACGACAACCTCACTGTCGAAACCGATCGAATATCTGGTCATGTCGTCGATTCCTGCACATGAGAATAATCCCAGCAATACACCGGTGCCAATACTCAATTTGACAAATGCGGATCGCATAATACTCGCAAGTTAAACAATAGGCAGGAGCCCTTTCGGAGAGCTGATAAATTTTACGCTAAGATAGCTGGTCTCTGTGTGAGCTCATGATAACAGATCACACCTTCACCAAAATAGTGCACCACCATGCTTTTTCGCGTGCGCGATCGATCGGTGTGCGGTAGCCCACCATGCAGCAAGTTCGGATGCCAGATCAGAACGTCTCCCTTCTTTGCGTGAAAGATCTCCAGGTCGAGATCATTTTCCTGAAGCAACTGCTCCACCTTTTGTTCGTACTTCTTGTTCGGGTTCACATCCAAAAGCAAGGCGTTCTCACTTAAGACGAGATCCTCATTATAGATGTACGGCAGCTTGTGACTTCCCGGATAGTAGAACAAGGCCCCTTGTTCCTCGGATACATCTTCCAACGCGATCCAAGCTGCGGTCAGGTTTCCTTCCGGATAAGTAGACATGTGGATCGAATCAGAATGTGCGGCCTGCTCGCTTCCGTACATGAAATTGATGGTCTGGAACGGATGCACAGGTCTGTCGAGCAAAAAGCCCAGCAGATCCACGAGCTCCTCGTGTAAGGTGACACCTTTGATCAATTCCGATTCTTTATTGGCAAAAACGATCTTGGTTCCCGTGAAATTGAACCCTACTTTTTCCTCGTTGAGCAATCGCTCGATCTCTGCATTGATCCCGTCCGCCATTTCGAGTAATGCTGATGGAATGACCACAAAGCCTCTTTCATCGAATTGTGTCTTGAGCTGAGAAGCAGATAGCCCAAAGAACTCTGACCTGTTCGGGGCTTCTGGTCTATCCTGCTCCGGTTTCAAATTGGCATTTTGCAGAATGCGATGACTCAATGGGCTGACCACAGATCGTTTCAAACCAAATTTCTCATACACCGGTTTGTTACGAACAAGTTTTGAGTACTGCAGCAAATTGGCGACCCGATAGCCTAGACGGACCCGACGAACAAGTCCTTTGTATTTGTCGTACCAGCGCATTAATGCAATTCTATGTCGACAACCTCTTTACCCTTGTTTTCCTTGAGTTGCTTTGGCACGCTGGCATTGCACATTTCTTCAAGTGCATCCAGAAGTCGCGCCTTCGCATAGTTTCTAGAATAAACCATGCTTACCTCTCGTACCATGGAGTCGTCCAACGTACGACGCATATTCGTATGAGCCTGTTCACTTAGATCGATCGATCCCCATTCAGGGATTATGGTAGCTCCGCCTTCCATATCCACAATGCGCATGAGTGTCTCCAGCGAGCCACTTTCGTAATCAAACATGTTATCGATCAAGTCCTCTTCGCGCATGGCGCACAAGTTGATGGTCTGGTTTCGGAAACAGTTCCCCTCGGAGAGCAGCCAAAGTTGATCCGACAGCAGATCCTCCACGCTTACACGCTTGTGACCGTAAGCCGGATGAGACGGGTGCATATACACGTGAAACTCCTCGTAGAACAGAGGTCTCTCCGCAATTCGATCCTGATGCAATGGTGTAGATAAGATTCCAACATCCAGCTGGTCAGCCAGCAAAGCCGCAATGATATCTTCCGTGAGCATCTCCTTGACATGCAGCCTCACCTCCGGATACATTTTTCGGATATTGCTGATCAAATGAGGCATGAGATATGGGGAAATAGTAGGGATCACTCCCAGATGCAAGTCTCCACTTACTTCGCCTTTATAACTCTGGAGCATATCTTCGATGCGTTGCGTTTCACGCAATATGCTCTTGGCCTGCTCTACGATCAACAACCCAACATCTGTAGGGATGATCGGTTGTTTGGAACGGTCGAAAAGGATCACTCCCAATTCTTCCTCCAACTTCTTGATCTGCATGCTGAGCGTAGGTTGTGTGACCGAACAAGACTCAGCCGCACGGATGAAATGCCTGTGCTTTTCGAGCGCTACCAGGTATTGTAACTGGACCAGGGATATATTGGCTAATCTACTCATGAGTTTACTTCAGACGGCTAATTCGTATTAACCTCCTGTACAGTTGACTATTTTTGTTAAGTGCAAAGCAAGTATAATATATCAGCAAATCATATTGACATGCGAAATATCAGAAGTTTTCTCTATAGATTTTCGATAGTGATCCTCATGCTGTTCACACAGTCTTGCACGAGCTATAAATACTCCAACAAAGGCCGCTCGGAGCAAACCGACATGGCCGTGCTCGAGTATGAAAAGAGCATAGGTCTGGAGGATATCGTCGACAACAACAATCCGAACGCTGCTACCCGTGGTATGGCGAGTACGGATCTGTTGATCGAAGGAGCGAACCTGGCAGTGCAGGGAGTTAAATACCTGATCGACGAAAGTCAAAAGAAATACCACGCCGAGTATCTGGGTGGCTTGAGTAACGTGAAGTTCTATGACAAGAATTCGACCGTAGGTATGCTCGATCCGGAAGGCATCAAGTTCAAAGGATTCCAATTCACTCGTACGTTCCAGGACAAGAGATCAGACCGTGAGATCGCTATGAATGCATCATTCTCATTGGACGAAAGCAAACTGGAAGACATCTACTTCAATTCGAAATTCTACCTGAAGGTCGACAGCATCTCCATAGATTACTCCAAAGTAAAAGTCAACGATAGCAAATGGTATTTACCATGGACCTGGTTTCTGAAGAAGGAAAAGGACTTCCATCTCGATTTTGAGATCGATGTGGCCGTAAACTGGATCAATGAGCAAGGAGTGATCCACAAGAATGTGCCTTTTGGCAAATTTGTGCTGCCTCTTCGAGATGTTCCGTTGGATCCCAATGATCCAAACCGCAAGAGCTATTTCGATGAATTCAAAGGCAAACCACTAAGCGGAAGTTCGTATGTGATCCCTCGTTCAGTTACCTATTGTACCGATGGACGCGGAAGAGCTTCAGAATGTTATGGGAGAGGTGATTTCTCTATCACCGCTAGCGTGAAAGAAAGCAGTAAGACCGACTTTGTAAGTCAAGTGATCATGGATAACTCCGGTGAGCTTGACGGCATCAAAGGTGAAGATCTTATCAAAGCTTTGAAAGGTGTAAAGCCTTGATTTTCAACGATATTAGACAGACTTCCAGCCCTGTGCAACCAGGTCGTGTATGTTCTTTTGCTTGGTGATGAGCTGATTCTTCATCTCTAGGGCACGCGCATATCCGATCACTGTGATGTCCATGCTCCCCTTGATCTTGTCGTAATGTTTCTGGTCTAAAGTGAAGAGCAATTCATAATCTTCCCCTCCGTTCAAAGCAGCTGTGGCTGGGTCGATCCCAAACTCCACAGCCACATTGTAAGTTCCCTGATCGATCGGAAGTTTATCCTCATGCACGGCAAAAGCAACTCCCGAATGCTTGCTCAAATGCATGATCTCCGATGAAAGTCCGTCGCTGATGTCGATCATGGAAGTAGGAATGATCTCTTTTTCTTTTAGTAGTTCAATGACATCCTTTCTCGCCTCCGGTCTGAGCTGCCGACTGACGATATAATCATGCTTTTCCAGATCGGGTTGCATATCCGGGTGATCCAGATACACACGCTTTTCGCGTTCCAGCAATTGTAGCCCCATATAGGCGCCACCCAGATCTCCGGAGACGCATAATAGGTCCCCTTCCTTGGCACCGCTTCTACGGACGATCTCTTCTTCCTTGGCCGTACCCACAGCAGTGACGCTTATCATCAATCCCTTCAAGCTGGACGTAGTATCACCTCCGATAAGCTCCACACTATATTCTCTGCACGCGGCATAGATGCCGGCATAGATCTCCTCAACGGCTTCAAGCGTGAATTTGCTCGATAGAGCCACAGATACGGTTACGTGATGCGGAGTGCCATTCATTGCGTACACATCGCTCAAATTGCTCACAATGGCCTTATAGCCCAAATGTTTGAGGGGCGTATACATCAGATCGAAATGTACCTGTTCTACGAGCATATCTGTGCTAACCAAAACACACCGATCACCATACTTGAGTACAGCTGCATCGTCACCAATTCCGATGATGGTATTCGCATTGCCAGTTGGGGCATGTTCTGCCAAATGGTCGATCAAACCAAACTCACCAAGCTCCTCTATCGACGTTCGCTCCTTATTTTCAAACATTGGGATGGATTATGGTGCAAAGGTCAGTAAAATTTCCCGTGTCGCCCATAATTTGGCATTGTGCGACACATGAAACCATTGAAGGATCTATTTGATCTGCTATTCCCGCACAGTTGTTTTCTGTGTGGGAATACGCTCAATGGTACCGATCAAAGCATTTGCTTCCTCTGCAATTCTCAATTGCCCAGAACGCGTTTTTGGAGTATGGAAGACAATCCCTTGCAAAAGGATCTTGCTGCGCACACGGATGTCTCACATGCACTGGCCTTCCTCTACTTTGCTCGGAAATCGAAAACGCGACAGATCCTGCACGAGATCAAATACAAAGGGAATGGCGCTTTAGCCGAACAAATGGGGGCACAATTCGGAAGATCCCTGAGAAGATCGGGTTGGGCGGCAGGAGTATTTGATGCTTTGGTCCCGGTCACGATCACCCGAAAGAAACGCTTGAAACGAGGATACAATCAGAGCCATATGATCGCACAGGGCATGTCTGAAGAATTGAAGATCCCAATTCTCAATGACATACTGCATCGCTCCCATTCCGGAGCCAGTCAAACATCTAAAGGCCGTACGGATCGATTCGAGAGCATCCGCGACAGTTTTCGCGTAAATGCAGACCAGATCAACGATGGAGATTCATTGCTTCTGATCGATGACGTTTACACAACAGGAGCAACATCAGTGCGCTGTCTGAATCTACTTAAGGAAGGTGGTACAAGAAAGCTGGGATTTGCCTCGCTGGCGTATCGGTCAGGGATCTGATCACTCCACGAAGAGTTTCATACTTCCATAGCCGGTGGCCTTTAGGAAATACACTCCGGCTCCGAGATCCAACTGTACAGTTCTTCTCTCACCCGGTTTTAAAGCGATCGGTTGTGCAACTGTTCTACCATGAATGTCTGCCAGATCCAAGACGATTTCCCCATTGGAAGAATTGTACAATGACAACTCCCCGTGGTTCGGATTTGGATAGGCAATGACCGGTAGATCGCGTTGTCCAACCGGTTCTACGGACACATTTGATACGCTGCGGCAAACCAGATTGGTATACAACGGCTCCAGATTGTCGAAGAATACTTCGGCTTGATTACAGATCTGATCGTCTTTTTGCAAGAACCCATCGGCCAGAGACAATTCAACCTGAACGAATGCCTTGCTCGCTTCCATGTTCACTCCGCTGTCCATCAATTGGAAGGACTCACTGGCGATCCACGTGAAGATGTATTGATAGTTGCCGTTATCGAGTGGGATATACGTCTGCTTCAATTCTGAAGGGAAAGACGCATATTCTCCAACAAATGTGATATACAGGTCCTCGTCCAGTGTATCTCTTAACCAGAAATCGTTGACCGTTCTTCCGCTCACGTTCTGAACTCCAATATGGTAGGATACAGACTTGGCATTCGTGGTCACTTCTTTTTCCGAGATCTGTTTGAATATCGGTCCTTCGTGCTCAGCAACTTCAAATTCGATATTGCCTGCATCGTTTCTCGGATCCACGTCTGCATCTGACTTCTCTAGTTCAATATCCCAGATGAACCTACCGGTGGTTCCGTAATCAACACTCGGAGCGCTGATCGTAGCTTCCACACAAAAGATGGAATCCGCTTCAAGATTGGTGATGTTCCAAACCAGATAGCCATCCTCTTCCTGAGGTTCAATATTCCAACTGATCTGCATCCAAGACGGGATCTGAAGCTTGAGTTTGCCGTTCGCCAATGTCGCGTTTCCGCCATTGTGCACTTTAAGCTTTACATTGTTCTCGCTGATCTTCGATATCGTCCAACCATTGGTGCTGATGATCCCGACATCAAGATCAACTACGTTTTCCTTCGGTGTAAGTCCTATATGACCCACTTCGTAGCGACCTTTTTCATCCAAGGTCACTTCATAGGTATTGTCGCACTGAGATCCGTACAGTGGATTCATTCCGGCGGAAATGGTATAATCACCTTTCAGTGCAGGAATCTCAAATCGACCGTATCTGTCGGTGCGGAAAATATGTCCTCCGGGATTCAGCTCGACATAACTAAAGGCAATTCCCTTCTCGTCGGATTCTCGAGAACAATTCGAATTCGCATCGAGGAATACGCTTCCTGAGATGAGATACTCACCGGAACCCAAAAGGGCAATTCCGGATACTCCTTTGCTATTTATATCTCCGAGAACAAATACGTCTCTGTTGTTATGAGCAAGATCAATATGGTTACCCATACGCTTCCAATTAGGATCGATCCACGAACCATTGCTGAAGATCAACACATTGGACGTATCTCCGCTGGAATTTGAAATGAAGAGTCCAGTCAAATACAGCTTATCTGCCAGAGCAAGGATGTCCCATTTTTCTTGAACACCATATGCGTTAAGTCCGGAACTGATATTCTCCCATCCTGACTGACGGAGCACTTTGACATGGTCTCCTGAGATATTTGCCTTACCGGCAAGAACCATATCTCCATTCCATTCAGTCATGAGATATGCTTCGGTCACATAGCCCGGCACTTCCGCCGGTGACCAGGTACCATTTGTCAGTACAGCAGTTGTATACGTAGAGGTAAGTCCGGCCTTGGTGAATTTACCTGCAGCTTGGAGCTTACCATCGATCACGTCCACATCACTGATGAAATCTGAATTGTGGTCTTTCAACAACAGATCACCCTGGTCATCCCAGGAAGTTCCGTTCCACTTCAATACGTTGTATGGTGTTCCGACCCGGAACTTACCGATCACATGTACCGCTGAATTAAGAACGACCAGCTCAGTCAATTCTTCGCTATTGCGAATGATATTGTTACTGATATCACTCCAGGAATTCCCATCGAAATGCGCCACGACATTGGCATCTGTTCCGCTGGTGTTGATGATATAGTTTCCGCATACGAAGATCTCCTGTCCCATGACCTTGATGTCGGTCAAACGGAATTCTCCATCCGGATTTGAGCCATGCAATGGTAGACTGCTGACCTCTCCCAGATCGGTCCAATTCAGACCATCCCAAGTCATGACCCTGTAGTCGCGATCCGCATCTACAGAGACCACGTATAGCGTATTCCCCTGCCTATCAGATGCAACAACATGATCCATATCATGGTCGCCAACCTGATACAGGCTTTGTGCTGATGCAAAAATGCTCAGCAACAAGGCAAATGCTATGGACGCTATTCGGATCACTTAGTCAAAATTTTATAGTTGGCCCCTATGGTCACACCGTAGTTAAACGGTCTTTCTAGGAGTCCCTGTTCTTTCGCTCTGAGCGAACTCATGTTCATGTTGTACAAACCATCCAATGTCCAGTCCAAACGTGGTGACGCAGACCACATGATTCCTGTTTTGGCAGTCACCCCGAAGTTGTCCTTATTGAGCTTCAGAGAATTCGCGTCTATCAGTTCAAGGAAGGTATTGTCTACTTTCTTACCACTAACAGCGATCAATCTGCTGTAGTTCACGCTGAATTCGTTTCTCCACGAAACTATGTCATTCAGTGGAGTAAGTATACCGAATCGCACAGGAATATCGATAAACTGATACCTGTTTAATCCGTCATAATTCACATCTCTCCAGAGAACCGGCGCAAGATCTGTGTACTGCAAGGTCTTTTCGCTTTCACGAATCGTTACCAGTTTGTCGATGGTATAGTCATACTGCACACGCTCTTCACGTTCTACATAACGCAACCCAAGACCCATATAGAATCGATCATTGAATTTTCTGTTCACTCCAAGATCCACCTGATAGGAGAACGATGAAGACTCAGAATTCGAAATGTCGCTGTACGCCTGGTTCACCAGCCATCCAAAGTTGGCTGATTCAGCGATGAGCTTAGCCGCCAATCCTGGTGATGCAGCAATATTGATCTCCCAACCACTCTCGTTTTTGGCTTTTGGATCTTCAGTTGCTGATTTAGCTGGTGTTTCCAACTCAGCTTCTTTAACTTTTTCACGATCAGCTTCGACAATTTCTTCTTCCTCAGTCTCAGAGTCCGTATCCGCATCCGGTTGAATGACATCTATTGGGTCATTTTCGACTTCTGCTATATCTGAAGATCCCTCCTCCACTGACTCTTCAGCTACGTCCTCGTCAATTGTAACGTCCTGCTCCGAGTCGATCTCAGGCTGATCAGTGCTTTGATCCTGTTCTATTACATCGGGATCAGTAGTATTCGTACCGGAAGGTGTTTCGGCATCTGCAGATGCAACCGCCGGATATCCTATGGAATTTCGATTTTCAGATGTCTGATCAGGATTGGCATTCGCTTCCTCACCCACATTCTCAAACTCTGAGTCGATCACAACCGGTTGCTCAGATTCGACATCTACTGGTGGTGTAGTTGGAGTCTGAGTAATTTCAGTAGTTGGATCCTGTATATCTTCTGAGATCACATCGCGTTGAGAATTGGTGAACCAAAGCACCGATGTGATACTTGTTAGGAATAAAGCGGAGAAGAAAACGATCAAGCGGCGCTTGCGTCTTCGTTGCAAGGCATCTAGTCCGGAGGCAATACCATCCCAGGACGCAGACATATCCGGTATGTCCGATCGCGATGCCGCATTGCGCAGCACATCGTCCAGTATGTATTTTTCCTTACTCAATGATCCCTTTGTCCTTTAACATATCTCTGAGCAAATTCCTTGCCCTTGATAAACGACTTTTCGATCCTCCTTCACTGATCCCAAGCAGATTGGCGATCTCTCGGTGATTCATCCCATCGATCGCGTACAAACTGAGAACTACTTCATATTTCTCCGGTAGTTCCTTCATTGCATTCAATACTGCTTGTCCATCTACGTCTTCGGGCAGATCGACGTCGCCGTCATCATAATTCACATACTCATCTTCAAGACTGGTTTCCTTGAAACGACGTTTGTCTCGGTTCAAGCGGTTGATCGCCATATTGATGAATACTCGTGTCATCCACGTACTCAGGGTACTGTTACTCTTGAATGAGCCGATCTTGGCAAAGACCTTGATGAACCCATCCTGAAGCAGATCTTCAGCATCCTGTCTGGTGTCAGAGTATCGCATACAAATAGCCATCATCTTGGATGAATACTTTTCGAACAGCTGTCTTTGTGCCGCCCGATCTTGCTTCTTGCAAGCCTCAATCAGGTCTTCATCTGGCTTATTTACCACGGCTGTTCATACTTTAGACACCAATTCATCAATTGGTTGCAAGAAAATTACACTTTTACGCATAAAAAAACCCCGGCATTTCTGCCGGGGTCCTTTTTGATCTATTCGTGATTAT